>CAZQTJ010000046.1:0-2457 GCA_964596035.1 uncultured Cocleimonas sp.
AAAATATCGTATGAGCTTATCTCGCGACACTCGATAAGCTGTCCCGCTTTAAGTTGATAACCTTTTTTAGAGACTCTCAGAGTTTTTCGACTTTCTCTTGTGACGAGGCTTCTGCCTCATCACGAGAAAAAGTAAGTAGATATTTATGCAATGGTCTTATTTAGTTTTATAAGCTTTATGGCAAGCAGCGCAAGCACCTGCGGTTTTCTTAAATTGAGCTTTTATCTTGGCTTCATTGCCTGATTTTGCGATTGCGGCTAGGTTTTTAGCTTCAACTTGCAGGTTTTTGGCTTTTTTCTCAAAGTCTTCCCATTTGCTCCAAATAACTTCTTTTGCGTTGCTGTCATCCACATGGTCTTCGCTTGATTCTTTGGGGAAGCCTTCTAATAAATTGATGTTTGAAATAGCTTCTAAACCCGCCGCGTATTGTGCGAAGGTTTTGGCGTTAAATTTTGTTTTACCTTTTACCATTGCTCCCATCGGGCTGAGATACCATTTGTAAATATCCATTGTCGCGCTTCTGAACTCATAAGATTGTTCTGCGGAGCGTGTGTTTTTTGTAAAATGCTCAGAATGCGCAAAACTAACGGCTCCCCATGCGCTAAGTGCTAATAGGCTTGATAGTGTGATTGTTTTTAATGATAGCTTCATTCTTTATTTCCTTTTTGTGTTGTTTGTGAATGTTAAGCTAAGCTTAACAAAAGATTGATAAATTTAATTGTAAGAATATCTTAATATGCTAATATTCGATTCCCGTTAGCCAATGAGGTCATGACGGCTGGTTTTTAAAAAGTGTATCAAGGAATCAATATTATGAAAATTCAAACGGTTATCTCTGGGTTGTTGTTAGTGCTTGCTTTTTTTACGGCTATTTCATTTGCATCTTCTGAAGAGTTGTCGCCTATTGTCAATATACCTGATCTACCTGTTTGTGATATTGAAACTTTAAAAACGACTGAAGAATAAAAAAGATCGAGTTTATATACAGAATAAAGTTCTGTAGGTTGTGGCTGAGGCATGAAGCCCAACATGAGGGAGCTTGTTGGGCTTCGTACCTCAGCACCAACCTACTTAATTGTGTGAAATAACAGCTTTAAACCACCACAAACTGCCCCATCATGCCCGCATCTTCATGTTCTAACAGATGACAGTGATACATATAAGGGCTACTAGCATCGCTATAGTCTGTCATTTTGACAATAAATTTTAGCGACTCATTGGGTGGCACATGCACGGTATCTTTAAAGCCTTTTTCATTTTCGGCTACATTACTCGCTTTACCATTACGTTCTAATAACTGAAAGTGTGTGGCGTGAATATGGAAGTTATGATCCATTCGCATATTATTTCTGACTTCCCATATCTCAATGGCATTAAGGGGAACGGTCTCGTTAATCACAGCCATGTCCATTGACTTGCCATTAATTTTTAACATAGCACTTGGACCACCACCCATACCGCCGCCCATTCCTCTCATTCCTCCCATGCCACCAAGGTCAAATGAACGTGTATTCACTGCATCAGCAGGGTTTAACGCAGGTAAAGAAACCAGTGTTGTGGCAAGGTTTGTTGTTTGCGTGGCGGTTTTATTAATATTGACTTTAAACAGTTCTGCACCGCTAGATTTGTCTTTAAATATTTCAGATTTTCCCTTATCAGCAGAAAAATCCACCACGATTTCAGCACGCTCGGCAGGGCTTAAACTCAACTGTGTTAGCTCAACAGGTGATTCTAAAAAGGAGTTATCGGTAGCGATTTGCTTAAATGATTTTCCTGATGCAAAGGCAAAATTATAAATGCGCGAATTCGAGCCATTTAAAATTCTAAAGCGTATTTGTTTCGCTTCGACATCAACATAAGGCTTGATACCGCCATTGACAATAAAAGTATCACCCTTCCAGCCCATCATTATTTGCATATTAGAAGGATTATATTTGAAGCTACCGTCGCTATTAAAGCTACGGTCTTGGATGATTAATGGAATATCGTCCACACCATAAGTTTTAGGCAGGTCTAATGCCTCGCTATTGTCATCATCAATAATAATTAGCCCTGCTAGTCCGTTCATAACGTGCTGGGCTGTTTTGCCCATTAAATGCGGGTGATACCAATTAGTACAGGCATGTTGTTTGACGGTGTAAGAGCTTGTCCAAGACTCTCCTGCTTTAATTACTTGATGTGCGCCACCGTCCATTTTTGCAGGTAGGTGCATACCATGACCGTGGATCGTGGTGTTTTCGCCTAATTTATTAGTGTATTTAATATCTACCGCATCACCATTTTTTAGACGGATGGTTGGCCCTAAATAACTGCCGTTAGCCCCCCATGTTGGTGTATTTTTACCAGCATAAAATTGATGTGTACCTTTTTGTAAGGTGAGATCGTATTGCATACGTCCGTTGACGGCTTGCCCTTTAAGCTCGTCAGGTATTAATAGTGCGTTTTTAAAATTACTAT
>CAZQTJ010000046.1:2557-9681 GCA_964596035.1 uncultured Cocleimonas sp.
TATATTTTGCTTTTACTTAAACGTAAAGCATTACTAACCACCGTGACAGAACTCATGCTCATCGCTGCTGCGGCAATAATCGGGCTAAGTAAAATCCCAAAGAATGGATACAACAGCCCTGCGGCAATCGGAATACCAATGAGATTGTAAATAAACGCACCGAATAAATTTTGTTTGATATTTTTCATAGTGGCGACGGATAGCCCAATGGTTTTGCTCACGCCTTTAATTGACGGGCGCATCAAGGCAATATCCGCAGCTTCTAGGGCAACATCTGTTCCTGTGCCAATGGCAATGCCAACATCGGCTTGGGTGAGGGCGGGTGCATCGTTAATGCCATCACCGACCATTGCTACAATTTCCCCCTGTTGTTGTAATGCCTTAATTTTGTCGATTTTATCGCTGGGCATGACCTCCGCGATGACCTCATCAATCCCTAAAGACTTCGCTACGGCTTGCGCTGTTTTGGCATTATCCCCTGTGAGTAAAATGGTTTTGATGCCCAACTCATGCAAGCGATCAATCGCGGTTTGCGAGTCCGCGCGGATAGGATCAGCAATGCCTAATAGAGCGATGATGTGTTGTTCGTTGGCAAGGTAAATAGGTGTTGCACCTTGCTCTGCTAGGGCCTCTGCCTTTTTCTGCAAGTCTTTAGGGTCGAGCTGTTGCTCACGCATGAGCTTTGCATTGCCTAAGTAATACGTCACATCGTCTATGTTTGCGGTAATACCGCGCCCATCGAGGCTTTGAAACTCGCTAATCGTTTGCGTTTTTATGTCGCGTTCTGTGGCAGTTTTTAAAATAGCGAGTCCTAAAGGATGCTCTGAGCCTGTCTCCAGACTGGCAGCAAGGCGCAAAATATCATCATCTTGATAATCACCTTGAGGGGTGATTTGCGTAAGTTTAGGATTACCTTCGGTGAGTGTGCCTGTTTTATCTAAGACGACGGTGGTTAAATGACTGGCTTGCTGTAGCACCTCACCATTACGAATTAAAATGCCATTTTCAGCAGCACGCCCTACACCGACCATAATCGAAATGGGCGTTGCTAAACCTAAGGCGCAAGGACAAGCGATCACCATTACCGTCATGGCAACCACAATGGCATAGGCAAGACTCGGTTCGGGGCCAAAGAAATACCAGAGTGCAAAGGCAATAGCGGCAATGATTAACACCGCAGGGACAAAAACAGCGGCGATTTTATCCACCAAACGCCCAATAGCAGGTTTGCTTGATTGGGCTTTACGCACTAAATCAATAATACGTGCCAAAGCTGTTTCGCGACCAATGCCTGTGGCGCTCATTAAAAACGTACCTTTGCTGTTGAGTGTGCCTCCAAACACGGGGCTATCTTTGCTTTTTTCGATTGCCATTGGCTCGCCTGTGAGCATGGACTCATCAACAAATGATTGCCCTTCAATAACAAGACCATCAACAGGGATTTTCTCACCAGGACGTACCCGCAAGGTTTCTTCTAAGCCCACGTCTTCAATGGGAATATCAATCTCTTTGCCATTGCGAACGGCGCGTGCTGTACTGGGTTGTAAGCCAATTAAACGCTTAATGGCTGCCGAAGTTTTACCGCGTGCCTTGGTTTCTAAGGCTGCACCTAAAGAGACAAGGGCGATAATAATGATCGCCGATTCAAAATACACATGCCGCGCAATACTGGGCATGGCATCGGGAAATAAAATAATCAGGGTCGAATACAGCCAAGCCGTACCCGTCCCCATTGCCACCAGACTATCCATATTGCCACGACGGTTTTTAAGAGCCGTCCATGCGCCACGAAAGAAGTGACCACCAACAAACACCAACACCGCCAAGGTGACCAGGCTCATGCCCATCCAAAAAATACGTCCTTCATCCAGCGTTGGCAACCAGCCCATCAACATGCTAAAGAACATGCCAAAACCCAGTACACCTGCCACCAACGCGCGCCACCAAAGGGTATGATAGGCTTTTAATTCATCGGCTTCCTTTTCGGATTCATCGGCAAGGCTAGTGAGTTCTTGTGCGGTAAAGCCTGCTTTTGTCACTGCCGCTTGCAAGTCTGCCAGTGCAAAGTCACCCGCAACGGTTGCAGTACGTTCGCCAAGGTTTACCTGTGCAGACTCAACCCCTGCAACGCCTGTTAAAGCATCCTCAACTGCCGAGACACAGCCAGCACACATCATGCCCGCGATTGATAATCTGGTTTCAGCCATTGTTATTACGCCTTGCTTGCAGGGTAGCCCGCGTCAGTTATGGTGCTTGCAATTGCATCGGCATCAATATCACCTGTGATAGTGACGGTTTTAGCTTCAAGATCAACCGTTACTTCGCTTACATTGGGTGCATCAGCTAATGCTTTTTTAACATTGGCTTCACAGCCTCCGCACATCATTTTTTCTACGTTGAATACTGTTTCCATGGTGTTACTCCTTGTTTCATTTGATTTTAAAAAAGTGAATTTTAAACCTTAAAGCTAAGGTTAGGGTCACTATTTTGTAACTTCTCATAATTAATAGGTCGATTGGATAAGCGCAGCACCATCCGACAAGTGGGTGGTGAGATCACCGCCCTAAATTTGATAGCCTTATCGAGTAGCGTGTTTTTGGCTTAGGTAGCTGCTTAAATAGAGTCATGTCGGATGGCGCTATCGCTTATCCAACTTACGATTTAAGCTATTTCCTATTAATCGTAAGGTGTGCCGCGCACTAATCATACCACCGTAAACTGCCCCATCATGCCTTGGTCTTCATGTTCTAAAATATGGCAGTGATACATATAAGGTATTTTGGCATCAGAGTATTCGGGGAATTTCATGATAATGCGTACCACTTCTCCACCGTGTACTAAAACCACGTCTTTTAAACCTGTTTCCGATGGATTGGGCGCTTTGCCGTTACGGTCAAGCACGCGGAACTGCACATTATGCACATGGAAAGGGTGCGCCATCGGCGAGGCATTACTGATTTCCCATATTTCGGTGGTATTGCGCCTTACTTGAAAATCAATGCGATTAATATCCATCGACTTACCGTTAATGCGGAACATACCACCGCCACGATTGCCGCCGCCCATCATACCGCCCATCATTCCCATACCGCCACCGCGTCCCATCATGCCCATTTCGAGTTCAAATTTACGCGTCGCAACGGATTGCTTAGGGTTCAAAATCAGTGGACTTTGACGTAGTGTGTTGGGTATTTTTAGTGGTGATTTTTTAGCTTGTCGGGCATCTATCAACATAATGTCTAATGCTTGATTACCGCCACCCATCATGCCCATCATCGGCATCATTCCCATACCGCCACCGCCTTCACTGGCGATACTTCTTAGCATGACTTGTTTTTTATCGCTAACATCAAGCAGAATTTCGCTACGTTCTGCGGCGGCAAGACGAAGCTGATTAGTTTGATAAGGGCGGGCAAGTAGACCGCAATCACTGGCGATAACATGAAAGGGGCGACCATCGCTAAAGGTGAAGTTATAGGTTCTTGCATTCGAGCCATTGTGTAAGCGCAAACGTAATAAAGTGCTTTGTGCTTTTAGCGTGGGTGTGACAACACCATTAACCAACACAGTAGAACCCATCATGCCCATCATGTGATCGGGCATATTGCTCATATAGCTGAAACGCCCTTGGCGATCAAAACGACGATCTTGAATGGTGCAGGGAATATCATCAACACCATAGCGTGTCGGTAAACCGAGCTTATTGCTGCCTTCATCATCAATAATAAACATGCCAGCCAGTCCACGGTATACCTGCGATCCTGTCTGATGCATGGCGTGAGAGTGATACCATGTGGTAGCGGCTTCTTGACGAATTTGGAAACGTGATTGCCATGTTTTTCCTGAGGCAATCGTTTGATGAGGGCCACCATCCATATTGGCGGGTAAAGTCATACCATGCCAATGTAGAGTCGATACTTCATTGATATTATTTTTAACATTAATCACGACATTATCGCCACGTTTAGCGCGTAACACAGGGCCAAGATAGCTTTGGTTAATACCTAATGTTGGTGTGTTGACTCCTCTAAAAAACTGATGCTGTGAGGCATTGATTTGTAAGTTAAAGGTAAGTTGCGACCCTTTTCTGTGTGCCTGAGCAAGTGGTGGAATCACAAAGGGATTACCGCTAGTGGGCGCTCTTTTTGCTAAGACAGATGATGATAGTGGGAGCAATAAGCTAGTCGCTCCGACTGTTTTGAGAAAGTGACGACGATTCATGTTTGTTAGCCCTGTTTGTTTCATTTTTATTTTCCTTGATTACGTTGCAGCCACATTTGGTAGGTCTTTTCTGGCCATAAACTTTGCACATAACTTAAAACGGCGCGTTTATCTTTGTCGGATAATACGTCTTTAAAGGCAGGCATACTTCCACCAATTGCTGCACCACCGTTGTTAATGGTGCTTAATAGTAATGACTCAGGATGATGCCATGTATGCGCTGTGCCATTAAGCGGTGGTGCTGGATATTTGCCATCGGCTTGTGGTTCTCGCCAGTTTTTAACCAGCCCTGCACCTTTTTCACCATGACATACTTGGCAGTTATTTTTAAAAACTGACTTCCCGCGCATCACCTCTGCGGTGTTGTTAGGGCCAGAAGCAAGCCCTGTCGTATTGGTATGACTCGCTACGTTCGTTGTTGTGGCTGTATTATTACTAGCTTTGTCGCCACCACAAGCTGCCAATGCAAATAGGGATGTTGTCATTAAGATGTATGATTTTATTTTCATAATTCCTCGCTATTCTTGTGTCTTCAGATAAATAACTTCACGGAAAGTTATGTAGGTTGGTGCTGAGTTTACGAAGCCCAACATTATGAAGCGTGTTGGGCTTCGCAAACTCAGCGCCAACCTACAAATTTCAATCCGTTACACCTTATTTCTTAGCCGCACACTGCTTCATCATCGCGCTTTCCATGGCTTGCATACTTTTCTTGTGGGCTACATATAATTTCTTACGTTCGTTTATATCAACGGTATTGATGATTTTAATCATCTGGGCTTCCATTGATTTTTTCATCGCTTGCATTTGTGGCATCGTCATTTTGGAATGATCCATTTTAGAGTGATCCATGCCTTGCATATTGCCACCTTGCATATTCATCGCTTTCATTTGTGCAGGTGTCATATTCGAGTGATCCATTTTTGAATGATCAACAGGCTCATGTGCGTGACCATTGCCATCTGCGACTGCGCTAAGAGAGAAAGTAAGTGCGATTGTTGCGATTATTAATTGAGTTTTCATGTTAGTTTTTCCTATTGTTGTAAAAGTAAATTTAGTGAGTATGAGGTGTCGCATCATGCGATGAGACATTTGGCTCTGTTGCTTTTGCAGGGTGATCATGTGGTGTGCTGTCATGGTCGTGATGCTCTGCTTCAGAGGTGTTTTTGTCGTGATCTGGCGTGTTTGTTGGCGCGTCATCATGTTCTTCGCCTTTTGCGTGTTCATGTGGCTTGCTTTCTTTGTGCATTGTCATTTTATCGCCATGACCTTGACCATCAGGATGTTGATGAGCATGTCCTTCGCCTGAAACTTTTGGCATCGACATAACGCCCAAGCCATAGCGATAAACGGCTTCTGCGCCCATCCATCCTGTTGCGGATAAAGCACCACCTGCCACCACCATTAAGATGACGAAAAGAATGCTCGTTTTGCTTTTCAGGAATAAAGACCACAAGGTCAATACAGCAAATAGGGCAAGGGTGATAAGTGCAATGTTACGATGCTCCGTCATGGCTAAATGTGACGGCGTATCGTGATTCACACTGTTATAAGCAAACCAGCCTGCAATCGCGGTGATTAGCGCAAAGGCAAGTCCAATATAAAGATTGCTTTTGGCTAAAATAGTTAATGCCTTTTGGTAATGATGACCTGATGGCAAAATGATTTTTAACACATTAAATATCACCGCCATTGAAAGTAATGCGATGGTAAAATGCACAAAAACAGGATGCCAATTGGGTAGTACTTCGATCATTTATTAAATCTCCTTGTTATGAAGCGCGTTTATTAATAAACGCGTTTCCGATATGTTTGTTAGTAACCGTTCAGATACCCTCTGGAATTTGTCAGCTCAAGGCGAAAAATGTGAGTTTACAGGTGTAAATGATCATTTTTTAACGCAGAAATGGCAGATTTCAGGGGGTAGGTGAACGGTTACTTTTGTTAAAGGTTAAAACCAAGCCCTAATACCCATTACAATCTGAGTATCTGAGGCGCTTTCTCCTTCTGCTTTCGCAAAATCGGCAGTTTGTCCGAACTTTTTACTGAAGTTCACGCCGATATAAGGGGCAAATTCGCGTTGCACTTCGTAGCGCAAACGTAAACCTGCCTCAGCACTAGAAAAGCCTGAGCCTACGCCCATTTTTTCGTCTGATTTACCATAGGCGGTAAACTCAACTTCAGGGGATAAGACCAGTTTTTGCGTTAGCATAAGCTCGTATTCTGTGCTGAAACTCAGCTTTGAATGACCATTTTTTCCTACCGCGATAGAGGTGTCTGTTTCAAAAAAGTAGGGTGCAACGCCTTTAAAGCCGAGTTCAAGGTAATCTCTACTTGCCCCTGATACCGTGTCGTGCAATAAGCCACCTTGAATATCCCAGTAGGGATCAATCGCTTTGCTATACAGTGCCGATGTAGACGTTGCTTGATTGCCATTTTCGCGTTCACCTGAAGATTTCAGCCAGAATTTATGCAGGTCTTTGCCAACCCAAAAGTCAGCTTCCCATCGAAGAGGGCGTTTGCCTGCATCATTTTTTTCGCCAACTTCTAGCTTGTTGATCATTACCTTCGTTAGTAATGGGTCATCTTCCATTGCACCCGCAAAGCTGTTGTTAGCAATAAATAAACTCACTGCCAATAAAGCAATGGTATTTGTTTTTAATAATTTCATGATAAATCTCCTAGGGAATGAGAATTTGATAAGATGCGAAACTTGACGCAGAATTTTTATTTCAGATTGTATGCCCTCAAGAGGCGCATAGTTATTCTACGCAACGATTGAGAGCATTTAAGCTGAGATAAAAAGACAAGTTAAGTTTCGTAGATTATTGAATCCTCATTCCTAATTCACAATAACTTTGCGGAACATGCCATCCATGTGGTACAGCAAATGACAGTGATAA
>CAZQTJ010000047.1:0-9670 GCA_964596035.1 uncultured Cocleimonas sp.
CAGATAGGATGATCTCATAAGGAACATAGTTGTTCTACGTGACGAATGAGATCATTCTAGCTGGGATAAAAAAGCAAGTTAGAATCGGGAAGTTATTTCATGCTCGTTCCTTAGTATGTGGATAACTCAATGCCAACACTTAACATATCAATATCAGTTTCCTCTGTATGACTTGTTTCAATAGTAGGCAAACGCTCCCATTCTGCTCGTAGTTTCATTGACTCGTTCAGGTTTACTTTCGCACCTAGTCCATAAGTCATGCCTGTGCCACTTTTTTTGCTTTCCGTATTTTCACTCGTCCATCGAGAGAAACCTGCTTTACCAAAAATTCCAAATTGATCGTTAATTGGCAGATTCGCAACACCTGCTACGGATAAAGCGGAAATATCAGAAGCTTCACCTTTTTTGTGTAAGTCGCCGATACTTGTATAGGCTCCTTCTGCGCTGAGTAATTCATTAATTTTATATCCAGCAAATGCCTTCCAAGAGCTATCTTTGTTTTCACAGCCTTTAGTGATTTCGCAGTAGCTATCTGCTTCGGATGATCCAAACGATCCGCCAAAATAGATTCTATCCATCATACCTGTGGCAGTGCTAGTTGCATCTACATAAGCAGCGGATGCCTTCGCGTAGTTAAAAGGGTTTGAGGGAAGATCTGCCTGTACATTGGAGAATAATGGTAGGGTTACAAGCGCTATTAATGCTTTTAGTTTAGTATTATTTTTCATAGTGGGGTCACAAATTATTATTATTTTTAGGGGTTTGTTGAGTCGACATTTTATTGAATAATAATTGCGATTGTAAATTATAGCCTGATAAGGGGATAAGCCAGTTATCTGATAAAAATATTCGCATGAAAATTAAACCCTACAGTTCGTCTGTCGATGAGCGGTGATTATTTATTTTGACTAAAAAATCACGTACAATGCGCCCAAGCTTTAATTATAAAAAACAGAAGAAGGCTAAATATGTTCGAATTTATCACTGCTGGTGGACTTATGATGATCCCTATCATCATAATCTCAATTATTGCAATGGCTATCATTGCAGCATTATTTATTTCTCTAAATAGTAAACGTGTCATTCCAGAGGGGACAACGAATGCTGCACGTAAGCTTGCCATATCAGGGCGGGCAACCCCTGCACAAATAGGCAAACTTAGAGATAGTTCTTTGTTAGGTCGTGTTCTTGCAACAGGATTAGAAAATGCTCAACTACCACGTCATGCATTGAAAGAAAGTATCGAAGAAACAGGTCGTCATGTTATTCATGCGATGGATAAGTATATGACAACGCTAGGTACGGTTGCAGCAATAGCACCTTTGTTGGGCTTGTTAGGAACGGTGGTTGGAATGATTAGTGTATTTAGTGTCATTACAAGTCAAGGTGTTGGTAGCCCAACAGAATTAGCAGGAGGTATATCACAAGCATTAATTACAACAGCGGCAGGCATCTCGGTTGCTGTTCCTGCGCTCATTTTTCATCGTTATTTTCGTGCCAAGATTAATGATTATGCGATAGAAATGGAAAAAGAGACGATGAAATTGATTGAAACAATTAATCGTAAATCTTCGACTCCATCTGCTCCTGCATCGGTTGCAAATATTGCGCCATCTCAAATAGCTGATGCTCCAAGTTCAAATACATCAAATCCAAGTGCGGCTGTTCATGCAGCAAAGAAAAAACTAATGGCCCAACAACAGGCGAATGCAGCAAGACAACAAGCGAAAGGTAATGTGGCATGAATTTCCGTCAGCATGTGAGTGATGATATTGAGGTTAGCTTAACGCCATTAATAGACGTAGTGTTTTTGCTGTTGATATTTTTTATGATCACCACCACTTTTGATCGTGACGCTAAAATTAAAATAGCATTACCGACAACAGAAAGTGCAGCACCCGTAGCAGAGACAAATACCTTGGAATTACTGATTGATAGTCAAGGGCGTTATTATGTCGATGGTCTTGAAGTATTGAATAATAAGCCTGAGACTTTATTTAAAGCGATGAGTCAGGCTTTGGATAAGCGTGGAAATAACCCACCGCTTGTTATCAGTGCTGATGCTCATTCAAACTATCAATCAGTTGTTACCGCAATGGATATTGCAGGAAGGTTAGGTCTAACTAACTTCTCTATGGCGACGGCTCAGTCTAAACGACAAAAATAACTATGTGAGTAGTTACTCTGAATAATCTTAATTCAAGGATTGAATGTCACCTTCTAAAACCGCATCAAATAAATCTGCAAACGGAGTTGCAGATGGATTTATAATATATAAGCGTCTAGCAAGCTATGCCTTAAACTATCGGCTATTTTTGTTTTTTGCTTTTTGCGGGCTTCTTATTAATGCAGCAACACAGCCGATGTTTGCGGCATACATCAAACCTTTGCTTGACGGTACGTTTATGGATAAAAATCCAGAAACGATTCGTTGGGCGCCTTTTGCATTGTTATTTATCTTTCTCTTGCGTGGAATATCGGGATTTATTTCTGGCTATTTTCTCTCTTTAGTAGGGCGTAATGTCGTCACGAAAATTCGAAGTCAGATATTTGCTCATTTATTGCACTTGCCTTTAAATTACTACGATAAAAATAACTCAGGACAATTAATTACGCTGTTAATTTTTCAGGTAGAGCAATTAGCAACAGCGGCAACTAAAGGCTTAAAAGTCCTTGTCCAAGATACCGCAACGGTGATTGGATTATTAGCACTGATGTTGTATTACAGTTGGGAGTTGACCTTAGTGGTCTTTATGACAGGGCCTGTTATTGCTGTCATTATTTCTTATGTATCCAAACGCTTTCGACGTTTTAGTCGTCAAATACAAGATTCGGTGGGTGATGTTACTCAAATAAGCAGCGAGGCATTGTCAGCACCACGCGAAATTCGTATTTTTGATGGAATTGAAGATGAAAAAAAACGGTTTGCAGCAGTAAATGAACGCAATCGTCGTTCGTTTATGAAACGTACCGTCACCGAATTACTGAGTATGCCTGTAGTGCATTTTATTGTGGCGATAGCACTATCTATCATTATTTATATGGCAACGAATGACGGGCTGATTGAACGCTTCACTCCTGGTACTTTTATGGCATATATGTCTGCCATGATGTTATTGCTTGATCCTGTTAAACGTTTAACACAAATAAATTCAACCTTGCAAAGTGGTATTGCTGCGGGCGAAAGTATTTTTGCGGTATTGGATGAGTCGGCAGAAAAAGACACGGGTACGCAAACGATTAAGAATGTAAAAGGAGATATAGCTTTTGAGAATGTTAAGTTTCGTTATGAAAGCGATCTTAACGATGTTATAAAAAATATTAATTTTAAGGTCAAAGCGGGGCAGAAAATTGCTTTAGTTGGGCAGTCGGGCAGTGGTAAAACCACCTTAGTCAATATGTTGCCACGTTTTTATAATTATTATGAAGGTGATATTTTCTTAGATGGCGTGCCTATTACGGATATTAAACTAGCTAATTTAAGAGAGCAGTTTGCCTATGTTGGACAAGATATTACCTTGTTTAATGATACGATTAGAAATAATATTGCCTATGGTAAAATGAAAAATGCCAGCGATAATAAAATCAAACAAGCTGTTGTTGCAGCTCATGCTTTAGCGTTTATTGAAGCGTTACCGAAGGGTTTTGATACCTTTGTGGGTGAGAATGGAACGTTGCTGTCAGGTGGGCAAAAACAGCGTATTGCAATAGCACGGGCAATATTAGCAGATGCCCCGATACTTATCCTCGATGAAGCAACCTCTGCTTTGGATACACAATCAGAAAAAGCTATTCAGGGAGCTTTAGAAACCTTGCTGAAAGGGCGCACTACCTTTATGATCGCGCATCGTTTGTCTACCATTGAATCTGCCGATAATATTATTGTGATGGAAAATGGGGAGGTTGTCGAGATGGGGACACATCAAGAGTTACTTGTTAAAGGTGAAGCTTATGCTAAGTTGCATCAATTACAATTTGATCCAGTATCGCCTTAAGTCGTACCTAAATTGACTAAAAAAAATATCTCTGATACTCATCACAACACCTCTTGGCTACAAAGAGTGTTGGAAAATATCTGGTACAAACAAGGACAAGGAAAGTGCTTGTTATTACCTCTGACCTTTCTGTATTGTGCGGTGCATTCTTTTCAACGCTGGAAGTTGACTCGTAAACGTTCAAAACTACCTCTACCTGTTATTATTGTTGGCAATATTTCTATTGGCGGCACAGGAAAGACACCTGCTGTTATTTATTTAGCGCGGCTACTTGCAGAGGCAGGATACAAACCTGCGATTATTACACGAGGTTATGGCGGAAAGGCGACTCAATGGCCGCAAGATGTGGTTAAAGAAAGTAATGCTATTGATGTTGGTGATGAGCCTGTTTTAATGGCAAGACATACAGGTTTACCCGTGGTAGCAGGGGCTGATCGTTGTTTAGATATTCAGTTGTTATGTTCTAAATATAACTGTGATGTGATTGTTTCAGATGATGGTTTGCAGCATTATCAATTACATCGTGATATCGAAATTGTGCTGATTGATAGTGAGCGTCAGTTAGGAAATGGCTGGTGTATTCCTGCGGGGCCGTTACGTGAAAGCTCGCATCGATTAAAAAATGTAGATTTTGTCTTGTTCAATAGTGGCAGTCAAAATGAAAGACAGAGAAACCAAGCGTTTATACATCAGCATCAAATAAAATCTGCTTTTTCGATGTGCCTATCAGGCAATATAATTCATTCAATTGCTGATGCTCATGAGCAACAAGGTTTAGATAATTTACAGGGAAAGCTTGTTCATGCAGTAACGGGAATAGGCAACCCACAGCGTTTTTATCAAACCCTAGAAAAGGCTGGAATTAAGTTAATTAAGCATAGCTTTCCAGACCATCATGTTTTTACTCAAGATGAATTAGAATTTAATGATGAAAAGACTATTATTATGACAGAGAAAGATGCCGTAAAATGTCAGCGCTTTTCTCTTGGCAATGTTTGGTATTTACCTATTGAGGCTCAGTTAGAAGAAGGATTTGATGCGTTACTGCTAGATAAATTACGATATATTGTTGAGAAAAAATAAAATTATACGAAAGAGAAAGATACAATGGATAAAAAGTTATTCGATATTTTAGTTTGCCCAGTTACTAAAGGCTCACTCCAATATGACAAAAAACGACAAGAACTCTTGTCTAAATCTGCACGTCTTGCATACCCTATACGTGAAGGAATTCCTGTGATGTTAGAAGAGGAAGCGCGGGAGTTGACAGCAGAGGACGTTGAAAAATTAAAGTGAAAAATACTGTTTTAGTTATCCCCTCTCGTTTCTCATCAACACGTTTACCAGGTAAACCGCTACGCCTGATTGCGGGAAAGCCAATGATTCAGCATGTGTATGAGCGAGCCAAGCAATCAAACTTTGAGAGCATTATAATTGCAACAGAAGATGAGCGTATAAAGTCTTGTTGTGAGGGTTTTGGTGCAACCGTTTGTATGACTTCTAAAGAGCACGAAACAGGAAGTGATCGTTTAGCAGAAGTGGTGCAAATATATGATTGGTCGGATGATACCATTGTTGTGAATTTGCAGGGTGATGAGCCACTAACGCCGATTGAAAACCTTTATCAAGTGGCGAATAATCTAGTGAATACCCCCGATGCTGCTATCGCTACATTAGCAACGCCTTTACTTAATGTTAAAGAATATGATGATCTCAATGTGGTGAAAGTAGTTATGGATAAAAAGGGTATGGCTTTGTATTTTAGTCGTGCTTCCATTCCATTTCAGCGAGATGCCTCTACTCAAGATTGTACAAACTTTGCTTTACGCCATATTGGGATTTATGCTTATCGAGCATCTTATCTAAAAGATTTTTCCGCAATGGATGTTTGTCCTTTAGAAGACTTAGAGAAGTTAGAGCAATTACGCGCAATGTGGTATGGCTCACGCATTCATGTGGATATTGCTAAAGAAGTGCCGGGGCATGGTGTTGATACAGAAGAAGACTTAATTGCGGTCGAGAAAATTATGCTGGATCAAAAATAAATGGCATTAGGAAAAAGAGTGACTAGTGCGGATAATAAAAAAGGGTGACTCAATGAGTCACCCTTTAGGAACGAGCATGAAATAACTTCCCGATTCTAACTTGCTTTTTTATCCCAGCTAGGATGATCTCATTCGTCACGTAGAACAACTATGCTCCTCATGAGATCATCCTATCTGAAATAAAAATTCTGCGTTATAAGATCGGGAACTTATTTCGTGCTCATTCCTTAGCTTTTCAAGCTAAAAATAGTAGACTTTGATTATCATCTACGACCATATTTATGTGTATGATTTCTATCTTGATAAGGATGGGAATGGGTTGTAGCCCGTGTTAAGGCATTAGCAGGGTGAGTATGACGATTACCTGTTGAACTACGTCTACTAGAAGGGCATTCATGGCGATGAACTCTATTGCCACCAATATGAGAATGACTAATAGCACTTACACATTGGCTTTTTCCATGCGTATGTTGAAGACTTGTTCCGTAGTAAGTACGTTGTCTTGTTACTTGTTGGCGTCCTTTGCCTTTACAGCTATAACTGTGTGTATGACCCGCTTTTGCACCTGCATGTGAGTGTGAAATTGAGCGCGTACACTGGTTAGCAGGATGCGTGTGTGCGCCAATATTATTGGTTGCCGCAACTTTGCGGTAGTTATTACCATAAATATCAGTATTTCTAGCGGGAGCAGGGTTGTAGGCAACAGGTGTAGGGTTATAGTAATTTTGTTTTATAGTCTGAACTTGTGTTGTTTGAGTTCTTGCAACCTGTTGGCGACCATTGCCAGGTTTACAGCTATAACTATGCTTATGATTCGCAGGACCTGCATGTGTATGTGAAATAGAACGCGTGCATTTGTTAGCAGGATGAGTATGAGTAGTGCCTGTGGTCTTATTTTGTGCGTAATTAATATAATTAACATCCGATGCAGGCGTAACCTGAGCTGTCGCAATGGTTAAATAGCGCTTATTAACCCAGCCTTTTTGTCCATTCCAGCTGATTTTAACCCAAGTAGAACCATTGCTACTGCGCTCACTGCCTGTTACTTTAATGCCGTCACTGTTTGCAGGAATTTCATTAATCACACGATACTCTGTTCCTGCGCCGCTACGGACATTCAAAGCATCCCAGTTGGCTACATTAACAATTTTATAACTTTCATTGCTACTATAAGCAATAGCCGTTTGCATTGCTCCAGCACTCAATGCCAAAGTTGTTGCTAAAACAACAGATTTTAAATGATGTTGAATGTTCATATAACGATAATCCTTTACCTACTAAAAAAATAAACCACTATAAGATAATGCTAATATTAAGAAGCGGTATGGCTGACTTCAGACTAATTCTAGTAAAAAATCTTACAGATGTGTTTGTATAATATAGCTCAGATTATAGAAATATGCATAAGAATCAATATGATTTTGTTAGATAACTTTCAAATAGTATTTTAACTAATTGTTATTATTATAATTTTTGTTCTTATATGTACGTAAGCACTTTTAGGATTCAGGTTTCACCCATCAAGTAAATCTTTTAAGTTGCTAATATAGGATTGTGCAGTTTGTTGCATTTCTTCGTGAGTTTTTACTTTACGGTTTGCCCATTCGATATGTTCTTCTGGTAGCTCTTCGAGGAAGCGACTGGGGTCACAGGTGATGCTTTCACCGTAGCGTTGGCGTGTTTTTGCGAAAGTGATTGTGAGCTGTTTTTTTGCACGAGTGATTCCCACATAGGTCAGGCGACGCTCTTCTTCTAGCCCACTATCATCGTCAATGCTATTGGCGTGGGGGAGAATATCTTCTTCTACTCCCACCATAAAGACATAGGGAAATTCAAGCCCTTTAGCGGTGTGTAATGTCATTAAGCTCACATCATTTTGCTCTTCATCATCAGATTTGTTGCGCTCTAATATATCGAGTAATGCCATATGTGAGACAATTTCGGAAAGTGTTTCTTTGCCTTCTCCATCATTATAAAGCCGCTTAACCCAGTCAACAATTTCAAATACATTTTCCATGCGTCGTTCTGCCATTTTGGGAGAGTTGCTGGTGTGCTGTAACCATTCGGCATAATCAGTTTCTGCAATAAATTTGTTGACGATGGCATGAGGTTCTAGCTCTCTATTTGCCAACATCATTTCATTAATCCAGTAAGTAAAACGTTCGAGACGTGCTTTGGCTCGGCTACTTATTTGTTGGGCGAAGCCAAGCTCGGTACTAGCTGTAAATAAACTAACATCACGTTTATTGGCATACTCGCCAAGTTTTTCTAAGGTGCTAGCACCAATTTCACGTTTTGGTGTGTTGACGACTCGTAGAAAAGCGGCATCATCAGCGGTATTGCTAATAAGACGTAGATAAGCAAGCGTGTCTTTTACCTCACTACGCTCAAAAAAGGAGGTGCCTCCACTTATTTTGTAACTAATATCATTTTCACGTAGAGCGCGTTCAAATAGACGGCTTTGGTGATTGCTACGATAGAGTATGGCAAAGTCTTTGTATTGAGCGCGATCACGAAAGACATACTTCATTATTTCACCGACCACTTTCTCTACTTCATGTTCTGCGGTACGGCAGGGCAGTATATTGATACGTTCACCTTCACCCAATGCACTCCATAGTTTTTTATCGTAAAGGTGGGGGTTATTAGCGATGAGATGGTTGGCGCTTTCTAATATACGAGAGGTGGAGCGATAGTTTTGTTCCAGCTTAATAACTTTTAAGGAGGGGTAGTCACTTTGTAGTTGGCTAATATTCTCAGGACGCGCGCCACGCCATGCATAAATGGATTGATCATCATCACCAACCACAGTAAGCCCAGAGCGTATTCCGACAAGTTGTTTAACCAGATGATATTGGCAGGTGTTTGTATCTTGATACTCATCAACGAGGAGGTAGCGTAGTTTTTGTTGCCATTTTTGTAAAATTTCTGGGTGTTCATTAAAAAGTTGCACAGGAAGTACAATCAAGTCATCAAAGTCTAAGGCGTTGTAGGCTTTTAATTGACGTTGATAGCGTTCGTAAACTTTAGCGGCGAGTAACTCTTGTGGTGTGCTTGCGATTTCATAGGCTTTTTGTGGCGATATAAAGTCATTTTTCCAGCGAGAGATTGCCCAGCGATGATCTTCATCATTGTCATCAGCGTCTGTATCTATTTCTTTTAACGTCAGTTCTTTGATAATGGTGTTGGTGTCTTGCGCGTCTAGAATTGTAAATCCTGATTTATAGCCTAAGGTCTTATGTTCGCGGCGGATAATGTTTAAACCTAAGGTATGAAAGGTCGAAACAGTTAGTCCTTTTGATTCTTCTTTGCTGAGCAGTTCACGCATGCGCTCCTTCATTTCTCTTGCGGCTTTATTAGTGAAGGTGATAGCGGCGATATTTTTAGCTTTAATATCTGCTTTGCGGATAAGCCATGCAACCTTGGTAATAATAACGCGTGTTTTGCCACTGCCTGCACCTGCTAATACGAGTAGGGGAGAGCCAATATGTTCGACGGCTTGTTGTTGTGGAGGGTTGAGGCGATTGGACATCATTATTCTAATTCTGAAAGTGAAGGGTATATAATGCCGTGTGAAATATAAAACTCAATATCTACCGTCTAGTTTTTAGTAGTAGAAGTGATAATAGG
>CAZQTJ010000048.1:0-5205 GCA_964596035.1 uncultured Cocleimonas sp.
CATCATCGTAATAGTCGCTGAGTGTTCCGCTAAGGGAAAAGCCCGATTCTAGCAAAGGTGCTTCAATATTAGTAAAGTTACTAGGAAAAGAAAGGAATATGGCGCGTGCGCCATCATCACCTACTGCATTGATACCGACTTGAATATCATCTGCGGTTAACGGCTGCTCTCCTTCATCGTGCCAGCTAAAACTATAAGCACCATCGGTTTCTCCAATTTCAAACACTCCATCAAATTGCACATTGCAGTGATCATCGTGAATTTCTGTTGTTTCTTTTTCTTTAAGGCGCATACCAAGAATAATTTGTGCTTCATCTACATCATAAAAATGCTTATGTGTTATCTCTATTTTCATGCCTAAGTCTTGGTAAAGATGCAGTGCGGCGGCATAGATTGCACCATCTTCAGGGTCAACATAATCACTGACTTTAACAAACAGCTTACGCCCACCTTTTTCTTTGATTAGGTCGATGATCTCTGTGAGCATTTTTCTGCCATGACCTTGGTTGGTGTATTCATCACTAATATAAGTCCATGAAAGCCAATAGCTATCTTCACATGCTGGAGGGATTGAATAACCCGTGACACCAATTACTTTGCCTTCTATTTCGTAGACGTAACTATCATATGTGCCGCCCATTTTTCGATAGCCCGCTTCTGCTTCTTCTGCATCGTCTTCGTCATGGGAGTTAATAATGGCGACAACTTGGTCGATGTCATCGCTTTGCATTTCACGTAAATTACTCATGGTTGTTGCTCTATA
Organism: uncultured Cocleimonas sp.; assembly: GCA_964596035.1. Taxonomy (GTDB): domain Bacteria; phylum Pseudomonadota; class Gammaproteobacteria; order Thiotrichales; family Thiotrichaceae; genus JAGLBW01. Next base: position 764 of record CAZQTJ010000048.1, read on the forward strand.
TCTTCGGTGGTTTGGGTTAGACCACGTAAGTGGTGTTTAATATCGGTGTGTGTTGGTTTAAAGGCTTGTTTTAGCACATCCACTGCTTTTTCTGGTTGAGTATCGCCACACATAAAAATATCCAGTGCTGCGTAAGCTCGTTCTGGCCAGGTGTGAATGCTGATATGTGACTCAGCCAATACAGCTACGCCAGAAACTCCACCATTAGGGGTAAAGTGGTGTAGGTGGATATGGAGTAGGGTAGCGCCCGAACTTTTTATTGCATCACGTAAAGCTTTTTCTATCGAGGCAATATTATCTAAATGCTGACAATCCCAAAAATCGAGAATGAGATGTGTGCCTGCATAGGTTTTACCGTCGCGTAGAATAAATAAATCTTCATTATTTTGCTGTTTGTTTTTGTCGATGTAATGTTGCCACGCTTGTTGTGTCACGGTATCTCTATAAAGTTGGGTATTTTGGTGCTTCTGGTTTCCACTGTGATAACTCGGCACAGTCTATTTTAACTTTCCAGTCTCGGGGTGAAGCATTGTTTGTACTTAAACTACTAGTATCTGATGTGGGTGCGGCTCGGAGTATTTTCAAATAATATTGACGAGAAATATTTTCTGCGCCCATGCTGAGTAGATGCGGATTTTCAATTTGACAGTCAATAAGCGTGCATCCCCATTCTTGGGTTTTCTTAGCTAAAGCAACAAATGCCATTTTGGAGGTGTCGCTTTCTATACTGAACATAGACTCACCACTAAAAACATTACCCGTGTCCACGCCGTAAAGTCCGCCCACTAGCTCATTTTTGCTATTCCATACTTCCACCGAATGCGCTATGCCTAGTTGATGTAGCTTATAATAGGCATTGAACATATCATCTGTAATCCATGTGTCTGCACTATAACTACGTGGCGCAGCACAGGCTTTAACAACATCAGAAAAACAATGGTCGAAGGTAATGCGATAGCCCTTATTACGCATATTTTTACGCAAACTACGGCGGATATTGACCTTGTGAGGAAATAATACTGCGCGAGGGTCAGGACACCACCAGTAGATAGGCTCATCAGGGTTAAACCACGGGAATATTCCTGATTTATAGGCATTAATTAAGCGTGTCGATGATAAGTCGCCACCCATTGCGAGTATGCCATTAGGTTCTTTCCATGCCATCTCGACAGGGGGGAATGGCTCATCGCTTGCGTTGGGATCAAGCAGTGTCAAATAGGGTTCGTCTTCTTCGTACAAGGTATTTTAAGACTCCGCCAATTGATCGAGATATTTTTCAGCATCAAGTGCTGCCATACAGCCCGTTCCTGCGGAAGTAATCGCTTGACGGTAAACATGATCCATTACATCTCCTGCGGCATAAATTCCTTCAACACTGGTTTGGGTTGCATTGCCAGACGTGCCACTGTTTACCGTAATATAGCCATTTACCATGTTTAATTGATCTTTGAAAATATCTGTATTTGGCTTGTGACCGATGGCGATAAAAATACCATGCACGTCAATAGTTTGTGTTTCATCTGTTTTGACGTTTTTAATACGCATACCCGTCACACCTGCGTCATCACCTAACACTTCTTCGAGAGTATTGTCCCACATGATGGTGATATTACCATTTTTGGCTTTTTCTTTGATTTGATCTTGGAGGATTTTTTCTGAGCGTAATGAGTCGCGACGATGTACCAAAATGACTTCTTCTGCGATATTCGATAAATACAGTGCTTCTTCAACAGCAGTATTACCACCACCAATAACCGCTACTTTCTGGTTGCGATAAAAGAAACCATCGCAAGTAGCACAAGCTGAAACGCCACGGCCTTTGAATTTTTCTTCTGACGCTAAACCAAGGTACATAGCTGATGCGCCTGTCGATATAATTAAAGCATCACAGCTATAGTTGCTATTACCTGTTAGCTTAAAGGGACGCGAGCTAAAATCAACGCTGTTGATGTGGTCAAAAATAATTTCCGTGTCGAAACGCTCAGCATGTTTTTTCATGCGCTCCATGAGCTCAGGTCCCTGTACGCCGTCATTATCGCCAGGCCAGTTATCAACGTCGGTAGTAGTCATTAGTTGTCCACCTTGTTCCATACCTGTAATCATAACAGGGTCAAGGTTAGCGCGAGCAGCATAGACAGCCGCGGTATAACCAGAAGGACCTGAGCCAAGGATTAATAATCGACTGTGTTTGGTCTCGCTCATGAATATCTCCAGAATTTTTTAATGTTGCAAAATAGTTTGCAAGAGTAACGTTGTAATAATGCCCGCTATGCTAAGGAATGAATGACTTAAGGTAAAGTGACAAGTTGAGATAATTTGTCCTTTTTGTTATTTTTAGCAGTGTTTTTTTACTCCAATAGTCTTTATAATCAAGTGGATCTCGATATTTTATAATCTATAACGTGCAGTTTTTATCTCCTAAAGAAAAAATACATTAAAGTTTATGAATCCATAAGCGTCAACGATAATATAAAATTTACGTCTTTAGTTTCTTTGGTGTGGAACTTTTGGATAAGTTTTGTTCTAATTACGATGCAAAATAGGTCATGTAGATGTAAGTACGTCAGTTATAACGTTATAGACGTTATATTTCTATCAAGGACGATAGTATGAGTGCAAATATTAAAAATCAGGGGAATGATTTTGTCTGAAGCAAAAATAAATTTAAACGATCAAAAACGAGTCAGTTTACAACAAACCAGTATCTTGTTTTTCTCAGGTATCACTGCCGTTATTCTACTGGCATTACTTACTTATCATCCCACCGATCCTGGCTTGTTTGTCCATGATAGTAGTGCGGGAGTACAAAATAAAGCAGGCCCTGCTGGCGCATACTTGGCCGATATACTGATGGGCTTTTTTGGCTACCTTTCTTATATCATTCCTATTGCTTTTTTAATGCTAGGTTTTTCCTTATTCCGTAAGTCTTCTGCGGCAAATGCTGGAATTAACCTATGGCTCACTGTTTTTGGTGCTTTTCTTGCTTTATTAGCAGGCTGTGGCTTAGTAACTTTACTTTGGCCTGAGAGTGACCTTATTTATAAAGCGGGTGGCTTGCTCGGTGTTGGTGTCGCAAAAATATTTGTTTATTTGTTGGGTCACTTTGGCGCTACTTTATTACTATTTTCTGGTTTCTTTGCGGGAATCACTTTAATCGCAGATATTCCGTGGTTAAAAATTGTCGATTATGTGGGAGAAAAGATACTGGATGGTTTTGATGCATTAATTGGTAGTGATGGCAGTGATGAAAAAATTACAGATGTAAAAATTGGTAGTGATGATAAAAAGCCTTCAATCTTTGCTAAGTTAGGTACTAGTGCTGCTGGTCTTGCAGGTGGTATTGCTCTATTAAAGAAAAAAACATCGAAAGACAAATCTTCTGATGAAATTCCAGTTGCGTTAGATGTTGTGTCTGAGAGTGAAAAAGCCGAGACAGTTTTAGGTGTTCCTGATGAAATTATGCATGTTGATTCTGCGGGAAATCAAGAAGTAGCTGATGCCGTTATTAAGAAAGAAGCTAATACTGATGAGCCAATTAAGGAAGAATCAAAATTAGAGAAGGTGACAAAAAAGGTTAAGCGCAAGGTACTTCGAAAAAATAAAGGAGGGGCTACCATATCGCTTGATAAAGCGATCACGTTACCACCTTTGGATTTACTAAATCATGCACCTGATAAAAAAGGACAGTTTTCGCAAGATGATATTAATGCGATAGCAGTAAAAATTATAAAGTCTTTACAAGATTATGGTGTGCATGGTGTTACCGTCGAAAATGCATATCCTGGCCCTATTATTACTCGTTTTGAACTGCAACTTCCCGCAGGAACAAAAGTAAGTAAAATTACAGGTTTAGCGAAGGATTTAGCGCGTAATATGGGTGTGATGAGCATCCGTATTGTCGATGTTATCCCTGGTAAAACAACCATTGGCATTGAAGTCCCTAATGACATCCGCGATCTCGTTGCTATTCGCGATGTATTGTCGTCGGATGACTTTCAAAAGGCAGCCTCACCTTTAACAGTTGTGTTAGGTAAAACCATCGGCGGTAATCCTGCGGTGGCAGATTTATCAAAAATGCCTCACTTGTTGATTGCAGGTACAACGGGTTCAGGTAAATCGGTTGGCGTTAATGCGATGCTGATTAGTTTGCTTTATAAATCAACGCCAGAAGATGTGCGCTTGATTCTTATTGATCCTAAAATGCTTGAGTTAAGTATTTATGAAGGTATTCCTCATCTATTAACCTCTGTTGTTACTGACATGAAAGATGCGGCTAATGCTTTACGTTGGTGTGTAGGTGAAATGGAGCGTCGTTATGCTGCAATGTCGCATGTTAAAGTGCGTAGTATTGCGGGTTATAACGAGAAAGTGGGGCAAGCCATAAAATCTGGCAAGCCGATAATGGATCCTAGTTATGATCCTACAAAGCATGTAGAGGTTCA
>CAZQTJ010000048.1:5305-9577 GCA_964596035.1 uncultured Cocleimonas sp.
TCACGCACTATTCTTGATCAAGGCGGTGCAGAGCAGCTTCTAGGTAATGGCGATATGTTGTATTTACCTCCTGGTACAGGTTTACCACAGCGTGTACATGGTGCATTTGTTGATGATAGCGAAGTAGAAGATGTTGTAAACTATCTTAAAGTACAAGGGGAACCAGAGTACTTAGATGATGTCCTAAAAGATACGGGTGGTGCGAACGGTGCTATCCCAGGATTAGAGCCTTTAGCGGATTCAGAAGGTGATGCACTTTATGACCAAGCGGTTTCCATCGTCACTGAATCTCGTAGAGCCTCTATCTCATATTTACAGCGTCGTTTAAAAATTGGTTATAACCGTGCTGCAAGTATGATCGAAGACATGGAATCAGCAGGTGTAGTGAGTGCCGTTCAATCAAATGGAACACGTGAGGTGTTAGCACCAGAACCTGTGTGATATTAATAATATCCTGTCACTATTTTTAGTGTAAGGAATGAAGGAGACAAAGGGCGACAAAATCTACTTTAAATTGTAGATTGTCGCCCTTAAAACTTGAGGTATACAATGAAAAAAACATCAATAAGAACCTTTACTACAGCATTACTTACAGGTGCTTTATTAGTAAGCGTTAGCCACTTTGCAACAGCTACAACCGTCACAAAAGATGATGCAAGACAACGCTTAAATAACTTTTTTACAAAAGTGAATACAATCAAAGGCTCTTTTACACAGCAAGTGTTTGACAAGAAAGGTAAACGAATTCAGCAAGCAGCAGGGCAGATATACCTTAACCGTCCAGGGAAATTTCGCTGGGTTTATGCAACGCCAGACCCTCAAGAAATTATTGCCGATGGAAAAAATATTTGGGTTTATGATAAAGATTTAGAGCAAGTAACTGTAAAGCCAATGACAGCGGCTATGTCGAGTGCTCCAGTAGCCATTTTAACGAGAAAAACGATTCCTGACTCTCAATTTAAAGTAACAAAAATGGATATGAATGTTGGTGGTTTAGACTGGTTTAATTTAAAGCCACATCGTAAAAGTCGTGACTTTAAAAGTATGGAACTAGGAATAGACGCTAACGGCATACGCAAAATGATTATGCTTGACCAATTAGGTCAAAGAACCGTTATTAATTTGAACGTGAAAAATAATACCCCCGTTAGTGGTAATAACTTTAACTTTAGACCACCAGCAGGGGTTGATGTAATAGGCAAACCTTTATAACAAGGTTTTCTTAGTAGACATAAAAAAGGCTGATTTCTATCAGCCTTTTTTATTGGAGTTTGGTAATTATTCAGCTACCCCTTAAAGTGTTGAGCTACGGCAAATAAGGAAGCAACCTGAGTAGTTACGGAGTTTTAGGGATAAACTCAAGATGGATTGGTTGATGTGTTAACTTCTTGTGAAACTAAACTCAGACCTATCATTCACTTTCTCAACGCCCACCACAATCGCATCGCCTGATGCAAAACTCCCGCCCAATATCTTTTGTGCTAATGGATTTTCAATATGCGTTTGAATAGCACGTTTAAGAGGGCGCGCACCATAAACAGGATCAAAACCTTCCTCAGCAATTAAATCTAAAGCTTCGTCACTAAAGCTAATACTCATATCTCGACTCACAAGACGTTTACTAAGATTCTTAATTTGAATTTTAGCTATTTGACGAATTTCATTTTGATCTAATGGTCTGAACACAACCGTATCATCAATACGGTTTATAAATTCAGGTCGAAAGTGTGAGCTAACAATTTCCATTACCGCTGCTTTCATACGATCATAATTCTCTTCACCTGCCATGGTTTGAATCACGTCAGAGCCTAAGTTAGAGGTCATTACGATCACTGTATTGCGGAAATTAACAGTCCGTCCTTGACCATCGGTTAAACGACCATCATCCAAGACTTGCAGAAGAATATTAAATACATCAGGGTGCGCTTTTTCGACTTCATCCATCAAAATAACGGAATAGGGCTTGCGTCTTACTAATTCAGTGAGATAACCACCTTCCTCATAACCCACGTAGCCTGGAGGCGCACCAATAAGTCGAGCAACGGAATGTTTCTCCATAAATTCCGACATGTCAATTCGCACCATTGCATCTTGTGTATCAAACAAAAAGCTAGACAAGGCTTTGGTTAATTCTGTCTTACCAACCCCTGTTGGTCCAAGAAATAGGAATGATCCAGTCGGGCGGTTAGGGTCAGATAAACCTGCGCGTGAACGTCGAATCGCATTTGAAACGGATGTAACGGCTTCTACTTGACCGATGACCTTTTTGCTTAAAGATTCTTCCATACGTAATAATTTATCACGTTCGCCTTCGAGCATTTTAGAAACAGGAATGCCTGTCCATTTGGAGACAATATCCGCTATTTCTTCTTCTGCAACCTTGTTTCTAAGTAGTTGGAAGTTATCTTTTTCGCCCGCTTCATCGGCAGCTTGAAGTTGTTTCTCTAATTCTGGAATCTTGCCGTATTGAAGCTCTGCCATCAGTTGTAAATCACCTTTACGACTTGCCGTTTCTAGCTCGATACGTGCCAAATCTAAAGACTCTTTGATATGTGCCGTGCCTTGAACCGCCGATTTTTCTACCTTCCAGATTTCTTCTAAATCAGAATACCTTCGTTCTAAAACTGAAATTTTATCTTCGATAATGCCAAGGCGTTTTTTAGAGGCTCTATCTTCTTCTTTGTTTAAAGCTTCGCGCTCAATTTTATATTGAATGAGTTTGCGCTCAAGCTTATCCATCGCCTCTGGTTTTGAGTCTATTTCAATGCGAATACGTGAAGCGGCTTCATCAATCAGGTCGATGGCTTTGTCAGGTAACTGACGATCTGTAATATAGCGATGCGATAGAGTGGCTGCGGCAACAATCGCAGGGTCGGTAATTTCAACACCATGATGCGCTTCATAACGCTCTTTTAAGCCACGTAAAATTGCAATGGTATCTTCTACAGAGGGTTCATCAACAATAATTTTTTGAAAACGACGCTCTAAAGCAGCGTCCTTCTCAATATATTCACGATACTCATCTAGTGTCGTTGCACCCACGCAATGAAGTTCGCCACGTGCTAAGGCGGGTTTTAGCATATTACCCGCATCCAGCGCGCCATCGGCTTTACCTGCACCTACCATCGTATGAATTTCATCAATAAACATGATGATATTGCCATCGGATTTAGCGACTTCATTGAGGACAGCTTTTAAACGCTCCTCAAAATCACCACGGAATTTAGCACCCGCGAGTAGGGCGGCTAGATCAAGCGATAATAAACGCTTATCTTTAAAGCTATCAGGGACTTCGCCATTAACTATACGCTGTGCCAAACCTTCAACTAAGGCTGTTTTACCTACGCCAGGCTCACCGATTACGACAGGGTTGTTTTTAGTACGACGCTGTAGAATTTGCACCATGCGGCGAATTTCTTCATCGCGACCGATGATCGGGTCAATCTTTCCCTGTTCTGCTCGTTCAGTAAGATCAATTGTATATTTTTTAAGAGCTTCGTGCTTATCTTCAGCATTCGGGTCATCAACCGATTGCCCACCGCGTATATTGTCGATCGCCATATTTAGAGCATCTTTCGTTGCACCAGCTTCTTTAAGCAAAGTGCTTACAATGCCTTTATCATCAAGCGCTGCCACTAAAAATAATTCAGAGGAAATGTATTGATCGCCTCGTTTTTGCGCTAACTTATCGGTGATATTAAGCAAGCGAGATAAATCATTCGAAACATGAAGCTCGCCTCCATCCCCTCCTGAAACACTCGCCATCGCTTCTAAAGCATCACCAAGTTTAGGACGCAAAGCGTTTATTTTAACGCCTGCTTGAGCAAAGACACTAGGCGCAATACCGCCTTCTTGATCGATAAGTGCAATCAATAAATGCAAAGGCTCAATAAATTGATGATTATTACCTAGCGCTAAAGACTGAGCGTCTTGAAAGGCTAGTTGGAATTTGCTGGTTAATTTATCGGTTCTCATTGTAAATTCTCCCATTATTATTGAGTTTTTATGTGAAATTTGCTGACTTTTTCCTTGTCAACTCATTGGAATAAAAGACTCTTATTTATGTGTATACCCGTTATATTGTGCCTAAGAATGGAAAAAGCAATAAAAAATAGAGGAATTTAATGGCACTTATTTGATGGGAAAATTGAATATTGTGCTAAAGCGATAATGGTTGCGTTGGATGGCAATGTGTACATAGATCATGGAAATATTATTCTTTAGATGTCATCGCGCATTTTATTCAACCTACCGCTTTTATTTTGAATAGTT
>CAZQTJ010000049.1:0-9542 GCA_964596035.1 uncultured Cocleimonas sp.
GAGAAAGCCCTTTCATCGACTCTCTATCACGGTAGCGTTGCTCCTCAAGCTGCTGATCAACCAAACTAATGACATCAGAGAATCGGCTATCTCCTGAGGCTATTAAATCATCCTGTACGAGATCAATATACTCTATTAATAAGCTAAAGCGCTCCTGAGAAGTAACAGAACCACTTCCATTTTGCATACTTAAATCTGTAACGCCCATTAAATCTTCAAGCATAGCTAACAAATCAGCAATCAAAGAAAGGGTATAAGACTCATCTAATCCCGCATCGGTTTGAAGCTCTAAAACATCACTTGCGATACTTAAAATATCAACGATTCCTTGCTTTGCTGCCGCAGTAAAATCATCACTTTGCGAACTGTCTATTGATGTACCCACGCCCCCCTCAGCCTGCTTCGCTTTCATCCCTTCATTATTTTTTGCCAAACTTAAAATAGATCCGATATCTTGTTCAATACTCTCTACGTCACTTGAATCTTCAGCTTTAATACTGCCTGACGACACATTGCTCGACAAACTATTCAGCACCGTCTCGATATTTTCGGATAAAGCCTTATCTCTACTCTCTTTATTTTTTGATATTCCAATAGGTGTTAAACTTTGCTGAAGCGATAAGGTAGAGGATGGGTCAGGCTTAGCACGCGCACCAGAAGAAAAAGAGGGAACATTACTCATGTTACTTATTAAACTATCAGCCATATAATCCACCTATTTTGAATTAAAACACTCGAAAAGTTTTATATAGAAGATAAGCTTCTTTCAGGCGACTCTCTTCGACAATTAACAGGATGATTGCGTCTATAAATATGACAAGTGGTTGTGATTGTGTTATCAGCCCTCTAAAATAAACAGATTGACGCTTTAAAGGTATACACTTCTCACCATGAAATTTGCTGAAGACCATAATAATGACCAATACCAAATTACAGGTTACGATAACGATAGCGTACGAGTAAATAACAAAGCCTTTAGCAATGGCTTTATTATAACGCCCAATCACTTTATTCACGACTGGAAACCACAACAATACACAGACCTTAGCGCAAGCGATTTGACAATACTGTTTGACTTAAAACCTGATGTAATTTTACTCGGTACTGGCACTCAACAAATTTTTCCGCCCAAGGAAATCTACTTAGCCTTGGTTAAATCAGGCATTGGTTTTGAAGTAATGGACACACAAGCAGCCTGTCGGACATTCAATATTTTAATATCGGAAGACAGAAAGGTAGCCGCTGCAATGTTTACATCTTAATTAGAAGATCTACGCGCTTTAGGCTTTGCACTAAAACCTCTGCGTTTTGGTTTACGATTATTTTGTGGGGCTGATGACTTAGCTGTATTTTTAGATTTATTTTGATTATTTGCATGTCCCCCACCTGCTTGACCTTTAGATTTCTTCGGCTTTTTGGGACGCTTTGCCTTATTGCCAGCGGGATTATGCTTTGTTAATGGCACACTATGACTCGGCACAAACCCTGTTTCTTGCTCACGCACCAAAGTCTGCCCGATCAAATTTTCAATCGTTTGTAGCAATTTCACCTCATCGGCACTCACCAGAGAAATAGCTTCACCCGTCATTCCCGCACGTCCTGTGCGACCGATACGATGCACATAATCTTCAGGTACATTCGGCAATTCAAAGTTAATCACCAACGGTAAATTAACAATATCAATCCCACGTGCGGCAATATCAGTTGCCACTAACACCCTGACCTTGCCTGATTTAAAATCAGCCAATGCACGAGTACGCGCAGCTTGAGTTTTATTGCCATGAATAGCGGCAGACTTAATACCGTCCTTATCCAAACGTTTAACCAAACGGTTAGCACCGTGCTTTGTCCGCATAAACACCAATAGTTGCTGCCAGTCATTATCACGAATCAAATGACTCAATAATGCCGTCTTCTTACTTTTATCTGCCTCAAAAACAGACTGCTTCACCGTTTTAGCCGCCGTATTACGCGGGCTAACATCAATTTTAACAGGATTATTTAAAAAGCCTTCCGCCAGTGAACGTATATCTCCCGAAAAAGTCGCCGAAAATAAAAGTGTCTGGCGCTTTTTAGGCAAGAAAGAAAGAATTTTGCGTATATCATGGATAAAACCCATATCCAACATACGGTCAGCCTCATCCAGAATAAGCACCTCCAGATGATCAAATCGCACAGCCTTCTGATTGTAAAGGTCAAGCAAACGCCCAGGAGTTGCCACTAAAACATCCGTACCTTTACGCAAACGCATCATCTGCGGATTAATCTTCACCCCGCCAAACACCACCGTCGAAGTCAACGGCAAATACTTTCCATAAGTCACCACACTCTTCTCAACCTGAGCGGCCAACTCTCGCGTGGGTGTAAGCACCAACGCACGCGCTTGATTAGAACCTGCTTTTTTTCCCCTCTCTAAACGCTGTAGTAAAGGCAAGGTGAAACTCGCCGTCTTACCCGTCCCCGTCTGCGCCGCCGCCATCACATCCTTACCTGCTAAAACCGCAGGAATACCCTGCGACTGAATAGGCGAAGGTTTGTCGTAGCCCTGCTCTTTAACGGCACGCAACAATGGCTCAGAAAGACCGAGGGAAGAAAATGTCATAGGAATACTCTTTGGGATTGGGTGTTGATAAGACTATCAGGATACTAATAAAAAAGGGCTATTATAGCGGTTAAAGCACCTGAAAAAACATCTTATCTATAAATTCAACTCATTAATCCTACATTCACATGCTCTTAAAACTGAAAACAACGATAGTTACCTACTATAAAAGACAATTTTAGATGTGAGAGCCTAATTATCGATACTTTTCCCACAAATTATATCAATAACGCTAAGGATAAACCTAAGCTTCTAACGATAGCATTGTTAGAAACCATTCTGTTACCTATCGTCATACCACTTATTATTTTAGCTTTAGGTGTGCGTGATATTTTTTTGTTAGAAACGGCATTTCCATGGCTCATATTAATACCCACCTTAACTGCATCGCGCTATGGAACATGGTATGGATTGTTTAGCTTATCTATCTTTAGTCTATTTTGCTTAACTTACACTTCTGTTTTTCAACCGTCTTTATTCTCTGTGGCTGTTCACATTTTAGTAGGTGGACTCATTCTTGTCGTCTTTATTGGTGAAATGACGCAACGCTGGAAGCAACGTAATGAGCAACAAATAAAACTACTCAAACAACAGCAAATTAATAATAGCCAATCAGAACAGGCTTTACAGCTTCTACATATTTCTTACAGCCAATTGGAAGAAGAATTGGTGACAACAACACAGTCATTATCAAACTCTCTACGTCTAATCAATATCTCACCCGAACAAAGAACATTAACAAAAAATAAGCGTTTACAATTAGCAATCAATAAAATTCAAGACACTTTGCAACAATACGATTGGTTAGAGTCGGCGGCATTTTTCTATATAGACAATAAAGGGAAAATAAGCCCTAAAATACTAGGTCGCATAGGGGTTATTCCACCTAATTTGCACTTATCCCCACTTTTATCAAAAGTTATCGAAAGCAAGAAGTCAATTAGCATTAACAAACGGTCTTCACTTAAAAGAGGCATAGATAACTCTCAACCGTTACAAGCAGGTATTCCTCTCTTAGATGGAAATGGTCATTTATGGGGAGTATTAGCTATTCACCGTATGACACCTTCTATATTTATGCAGCAGAATCTCAATTTATTGGCGCTACTGTGTGGTTATATTGCCAATTTATTAGGTAATGCTCAACAAGCGATGTCACAATCAGAGTTATTATTTTTAGAAATATTTACCTCCCTCAATGTGGTATTAAATACCGTCAAATCATTAACATTAATAACGGCTGATATACAAGCATCTCCACACAAAGATGAGTACCAAAATTTTTTCATATCCAAAATACACGGCGCAAATCGCTTTTGGTTACTTCAAAAAGGACAGAAAAAAACACTGATTATCATGTTGCCTTTATTAAACAAAGAAAACATTTCTCAGTGGAATAAAAGCATAGAAAGTAGCTTTAAAAAACAGTTTGCTGTTAATTTTAAAGACGCTAACATAATATTAAAGCCTACTTATTTTGATAAAAAAACCTTACGTTCTTCCTTGAAAAAATACCTAGATAATATTAACGAGTTTGATCATGCGCACCTTATCCGCTAGTACTTTACTCCTTATTATATTAGAGCTACTGATTTTCTCTCTTTTGTGGCTATCTATCCCTATTATGAATGCTATCTGGTTACTTGCTCACACGCTTGTAACAATTTTAGCCTCTTACTGGTTTAGTAGACAATGGCGACAAACGACCCTTACCCCTAATAGAACATGGTTTGCACTCTCTCTTTTTCTCTTCTTTCTTCCTATTATTGGCGCAATTATTTTCTTATTGATTAGTAAGAGAGCTTATCTGCACCAACAAATCGCCACTGCACAACAGGCATCTAAAACTAAAAAGACAAACGATACAAACGAACTAAATTATTTTTCCACACCTAAACATCATTATTCTACCCATGTGAAAAAAGCACAAAACCTACTTTCAACATTGGATGATAACGCTTACCTTCGCTTATTAATTGCATCTCGCCACTTACCAGACAAAGAAGCTTATACTTTGTTAAAAGAAGCATTAGGTAGCCCCTTTGAAAGTGCTCGCTTAATGGCGTTTTCTCTCAAAGGAAAAATAGAAGAACGCTTACAGGATGACATACAAAAAAAAATAGCCTTATTAAAAAGCAGCCAAAAAAAACATACCGCAGAGCTACACCTTTCTATTAGTAAAGACTATATGCACCTCTGTGATATTGGTGTTTTATCTGAGAGTAAAGAAAATTTATTACGACAGGCAAGACACCATTGCATGAGTGCGCTTCGCTTAAACAAAAACTCTGCAATGGCTTTTCAACAATTAAGTAAAATACTAAAACTTCAAGGAAAATATCATCAAGCACAAAAAGCCAAAATAAAAGCAGTGTCTCTTGGTTTTCCCTCTAGCGTAAATATTCTACCTAATAACTAAATACCACAGACACTAGAACATCAAGCAGTTTAAAGTGTTTCTACAAATGGAGCTTCGAGAAATTAAGTCACTCGCAATAAATAACCAAGGAGCTTGTCTATTCCCTGAACCCATAATCTACATAACAACAATAGGAACCCTTTTTTAACATGCCTAGCTCTCAATCTGCAAAGCAAGCCGATATTTGTTTATTACTAGAGGGTTCTTACCCCTATGTAAGGGGCGGTGTATCAAGCTGGGTTCATCAATTAATTTTAGGACATCCTGAATACCAATTTTCACTTGTATTCATTGGAGCAAACCGCGATCACTACAAAGAAATGCATTATGAATTTCCAAGTAATGTATGTCACTTTGAAAGTCATTACCTCAATGAAAGTTTGCAGCTAAAAAAACCCAAAGAATACAAGCTTGATGACAAAATAATAAAAGAATTACAAACTGTTTATAACTGCTTAAATAAAACGGGAAAAATACCTTCTATTGATAATTTATCAGCTCTCAAAGAGCTGCTAATAAACCCTGAAAAACTCAAAATAGAGCAGTTTTTTTATAGCCCTCAAATGTGGCAACTTATTACTGAAAGCTATCAATCTAACTGTCCAGAACAACCATTTAATGATTATTTTTGGACTATAAGATCAATGCATGCCCCTATTTTAGCCTTGCTTCAAATCGCCAAGAATATCCCTAACGCAAACTGCTATCACACAATATCAACTGGATATGCGGGTGTTTTAGGGATGTTTTTACAACTTATGAATAATAAGCCTTTGATACTCAGCGAACATGGAATTTATACCAAAGAAAGGCAAATAGACCTTTATCAAGCAGACTGGATTAAAGAAATAAACCAAAATTTCAAAGCAGGACTCGATAGCAATATAAGCTATCTACGCCAATTATGGATGCGTTTTTTCGAAAACTTAGGACGACTTACTTATAATGCCTGCTTAGTTACTGTCACACTTTATGATCAAAACCGCTTAAAACAAATTGAGCTAGGTGCAACACCCGATAGAGCCATTGTTATTCCAAATGGTGTGAAAATAGATAACTTTACTCCTTTAAGAAAGCTACGCAGTAAAAACATCCCTCCTATCTTATGCCTCTTAGGCAGAGTCGTCCCCATTAAAGATATAAAAACATATATTCGCGCCATAGGCTTATTAACCCAGAGCATACCCGAAGCAGAGGGCTGGATTGTTGGACCTGAAGAAGAAGATGAAAACTACGCCAAGGAATGCCATAAGCTAGTTAAACAGCTAGGGCTAGAAAATAAAGTAAAGTTTCTCGGCTTTCAAAAGATTAGCGATATTTTACCAAAGGTCGGGCTAATCGTCTTAAGCTCAATAAGCGAAGGACAACCTCTTGTTGTTTTAGAGGGTTTTGCGGCAGGCGTTCCCGCACTTTCGACGGATGTGGGTTCTTGTAGAGAATTAATTGAGGGGCAGGGACAAAAGGATAGAGAGCTAGGAACAGCAGGCGCTGTTGTTCCATTAGCCGACCCTAACGCGCTAGCAAAATCCGCAGCGTCTTTACTTAAAGATGAAAAACGTTGGTACTCTGCTCAAGCCGCAGGGATTGCTCGTGTTGAACATCTTTATGGCGAACAGACATTTTTGAACAATTATCACAAACTTTATCGTAAGGTATTAGATTATGGCAGGAATCGGATTTGAGCTAAAAAAGCTGCTCAACGATGACAGCTGGTTTGGTCTATTAAAAACATACACCTATGCGGGAGCAATTAGCTCAGGTCCTTGGGTTTTATCTATTCTAGGTATTATGCTAATCGGCATAATAAGCCTAGCCAGTCAAAATACTGCGGATATATGGATTAATGAGTTCTTAGTTTCAGTCACTTGGTTAATGTCCTTCTCTCTTGTCCTTAGCAGCCTCTTGCAACTTGTATTTACACGCTTTATGGCTGATCAGATTTATCTTAAAAAAAAGCACATAATTCTTCCTAACTTTCTATCAGCACTAGCGCTTATAACGCTAGTAAGTGGCACAATAGCTAGTTTACTTTGGCTTACTTTATTTAGTCGGCTCGACTTTCTCTATAACTTATTCATGTTGATGAGCTTTGTTTTACTGTGCAATGTATGGCTTGCTGTCATTTTTGTTGCAGGTATGCGTCGCTATAAAGCCATTCTAGAAATATTTTTTATTAGCTATGTCAGTATCGTCTTGCTTTCTCTTGTCCTTAAATCGTTAGGAACACAGGGCTTACTACTCTCCTTTATGTTAGGACATGCTATTTTATTTCTCTCCTTACTCACCATGATTTTTCAAGAGTTTGAAGCAGATAAATTATTTAGTTTCGATTTTTTAAAGAAAAAAAACATCTACCTCATACTGATCCCAATCGGTCTTTTCTTTAATTTAGGCGTGTGGATAGACAAGTGGATTTTTTGGTTCCTCCCCTCAACATCAGACCCTGTTAATGATGTTTTACGAGCATCTATTATTTATGATTTGCCTATTTTCCTTGCCTACCTTTCCATTATTCCCGGTATGGCAAGTTTTCTCTTGCGTGTAGAAACAGACTTTGTTGATAAATATAAGTCTTACTACAAATCCGTCAATGGTGGAGCAACTTTAAGTGAGATAGAAGATAAACGAACGAATATGACACTAAGCATCCAAAATGCTTATCTAGAAATCATTAAAATACAAGGTGTTACTCTATTGTTATTTTTTGTTATGGCAAAAGATATTATACAGTGGTTAGACTTATCCCCTCTTTATATTCATCTCTATTATGTTGACTTATTATCAACAGCAATCCAAGTTCTTTTTCTAGCAACACTTAATATACTCTTCTATTTCAACCTATTAAAACAGGCGCTTTGGCTAACCCTTGGGCTATTTGTCTTAAATGCACTATTTACTTCACTAAGTATTTTGTTAGGCCCAGCTTTTTATGGTTATGGTTTTGCTGTGGCTATCTTTCTAACAACCATCATTGGTATGTATGTTTTATCTGAGAAACTCAACCGCCTAGAGTACATTACATTTATGTTACAGCGCTAAAGACTTTGAATCACAAGCTACCGTAAGCTGAAAGGACTCAGCGAACAAAAACACTAAGGATGGTACTGTGATCACTTCTCCAAATTTTACTAAAAAAAATAATTTATTATGGCAACTAAGCCTAGGCTTGGGTTATTTCATACTCATGAGCATTGCACAAGCGGCTCCTATTGTTGTCGATGGCAATCTCTCTGACTGGTCGCCAACAGACCGATTAGAACAATCGCCCGTTACAGGTTATGAGCTTTATGGTCGCTATGAAAATAATAGCTATAAAGTAGCCATTCACAGCGCTACTAATACGATTAGCGAACACACTAGCATTTGGTTAGACACCGATAAAAACGCCAGTACAGGATACTTAATCTGGGGCTTTGCCGTCGGTGCAGAATACAAAATTAATATTTTTAGTGATGGAAAACCTTATTTGTACACTGGCTCAAATGGCGATACTTTCGTTGCTGGTCCCCTTAATCACAGCATAATCTCTGATGGTGGCAGTGGTACAAATATGGAAATTGATATTCCAGAATCCTTAATCAATACACCGCAAGAAGAAGTTCATTTGTTTATAGACATAAATGATACCGATTTCTTACCTGCAAGCTACTCACCAGCAAGTAATGGCTACGTTATATCAAAAACATTTACAGGTGATAACATTGTACTCGATGGCAACTTATCTGACTGGAAAGCAAAAGATAGATTAGAAGAGACAAATACTAGCGTCGCTGGATATGAGCTTTATGGACGTTATGAAAATAATAGTTATAAATTAGCACTACATAACTTGAATGGCACAATATCAGCTCTCACTACATTTTGGTTGAATACAGACCAAGACAGCAACACAGGCTATAAAATATGGGGAAGCTTTGGAGGTGCGGAATATAACATCAATATCCGCCCTCTTGATGGCAAGCCTTATTTATACACGGGTGCAGATGGTCAAACCCTTGTGAGTGTTAATCCTCTCCCCTACTCTATTGCCTCCGACAACAATAATGGGGAAATTCTAGAAATTTCAATCCCAGAAACATTAATCAATACGCCTAGCGGTGACGGAATTAATATTCTTGCGGATGTCAATAACTCCGCATTTTTACCGAGCAGTTACGCTAATCACTACACGCTTCTCAAAAACCCTGCCGCCAACCAAGGAAAAATAGTGATTGATGGCAGTAAGTCTGACTGGACTGAGGAAGACCGACTTGACCTTAGCGCAAATAATGCCGTCAATGGAGCAGAGTTATATGGTCGCTATGAAGATGGGAAGTACAAAATATTGTTACATGACTTCTCTCGTGATATTACCCAAAACACAACAATTTGGCTAAACACAGACCAAGATACCAACACAGGATATAAAATATGGGGCTTTGCAGGCGGTGCTGAGTACAATATTAATATTAACGCGAGTGGCGTTCCCTTTTTATATACAAACAATGCAGGACAAACCTATGTAGCAGGACCTTTAAACTA
>CAZQTJ010000050.1:0-9498 GCA_964596035.1 uncultured Cocleimonas sp.
CTGCAGCACCTAAAGCGAGTAGTTTTAAGAAGGTTCGTTTGTCCATGGTTGGCATTGTGCATATCCCCAGCTGAAATTTTAGTGTCAGCATAGTCTGCTAGAAATACCCTAAAAAGAAAATGGTAAGATGCATGGTATAACATGGGGTTTTCCACCATACCTAGCGACAAGGGTATGAGGTAGAATATTGTTAGACTCCTACGCCCTCCCCCCTTAAACAATCAACTGCCCATGCGTTTTAAAGCCGTCATCATTCTATTATTGTTGTTTATGTATTCGCACGCATGGGCAAAAGAGGATACGCCCTTTATAAAAATTGGCGTACTAAGCCATCGTGGTGACGCTAAAACGCTGCAAATGTGGACACCTACTGCACAGTATCTGATTGGTAAATTACCACAATATGATTTTGAAATTATCCCGCTTGATTTTGATGAAATAGAAGTTGCTATAAAAAATGCATCGGTTGATTTTATTCTCGTAAATTCAGGAATTTATGTTAATTTAGAAGCAAAGTACGGCGTCTCTCGACTGGCGACCATGATTAACACAGGTGATGACTCTCCAACTGAATTCTTTGGCGGCGTGATTTTCACTCGTGATGACCGCTACGACATCAACAGCCTAAAAGACCTTAGAGGAAAGTCTTTTATGGCGGTAGATGAAACATCTCTCGGTGGTTTTCAAATGGCGTGGCGTGAGCTAAATACTCTGCATATCGACCCCTATCGTGATTTCTCTGCATTAAAATTTGGGGGAATTCATGACGATGTTGTGATGGCAGTACTAGAAGGAAAGGTGGATGCTGGCACAGTCCGTACTAATATTTTAGAACGCATGGATAATGCGGGAACCATTGATATTGACGACATCAAAATCATTAATTTACAGCAGCACAAACATTTTTTTTCACTACATAGCACTCGCTTATACCCTGAATGGCCGTTTAGTAAATTAAGCGACACCTCCCCCGAACTTGCACGTCAAGTGGCGGTCGCTTTACTGCAAATTCCACCCAATGACCCCGCACTAAGCGCAGGTAAATACGCTGGTTGGTCGATTCCCTTGGATTATCATCAAGTGCATGGCTTATTCAAAGAACTTAGCCTCCCACCTTATGCCTCACTAGAAAAACTCACTACGATAGAAGCATTAAAACGCTATTGGTATTGGGTTACAACAGGCATTGTTGCGGTCTTATTATTACTCAGTATTGTCTCTATTGTGACACGCCATAATAGTCGTCTTAAACGCAGCCAAAGACGTTTAGAACGTCAACATGAGCTAATTACTCACTCTGTCGCCGATGGTATTTATGGTGTTGATATGCAGGGTAACTGCACTTTTGTTAATAAAGCGATGGAAAAAATGACAGGTTGGGATGCCGAAGATCTTATTGGCAAGAATCAACATATTATTCTGCATCATACCCATGAGGATGGCTCACCCCATCCGCGTGAAGACTGCCCTGTATACCAATCATCTTTTGATAATCAAGCCCGTTTTGTTTCTGATGATGTTTTTTGGAAGAAAGATGGCAGTTATATAAACGTTGAGTACAGTTGCACCCCGTTTCGTGGTGTGCGCGGCAAAACGCGCGGTAGCGTTGTCGTTTTTCGTGATATAACCGAGCGCAAAAAAACACAAAAACATAGCCAAGATCACCAATTACAACTCGCTCATGTGGCACGTTTAAGTATGCTAGGTGAAATGGCATCGGGGATTGCACACGAGTTAAATCAACCACTGACTGCTATCACCACCAATGCACGCGCTTGTGTTCGCTTATTAGAAACTGATACTAATAATGTAGAACGTTGTGCCGACGTGATGGATAAAATAGCCTCACAAGCCGAACGTGCAGGTGAAGTCATCCAATATATTCGTCATTTTTCACACAAAGAATTACCACATCAAAAACCTGTCAAAATAAGCACCATGATTGACACGGTACTTGAACTTCTCCATAGGGAAATTAAGATAAAAAAAATCATCTTACACCTACAATTAGATGAAACTGCAAACTGGGTATTAGCGCAGGATATTCAAATTGAACAAGTGATTCTTAACTTGGTTCGTAACGCCATAGACTCGCTCGAATCCGTTCCTAAAGGAAAGAGAAATCTAACCATACGCAGCACCCCAAGCAATGATGGTAAAGTAGAAATTAGAGTTTCCGATACAGGCTTAGGGCTAAAAAAGGTCATCAAAGAACAGTTATTTGAACCTTTTATGACGACCAAAGATCAGGGAATGGGTTTAGGTCTTTCCATCAGCCAAGGTATTATCGAAGCACATGGCGGACAAATAAAAGTAGAAACCCCACTGGGTCACACAGGTGTTAGTTTTTACTTTTCACTACCACAAGCCGAACAAACTCACACCGAATAAAGGAATAGCAATGTCACAAGAAGTTACTGTTTTTATTGTTGATGACGACGAAGAAGTCCGCGATGCACTGCAATTATTAATGCAATCCATCGGATTGAATTCAAAAACCTATGACTCAGCACAATCTTATTTAGATCATTTTGACGCGACTAGCCCAGGCTGCTTGGTGTTAGATGTACGAATGAAAGGCATGAGTGGCTTAGCTTTGCAATCACACCTTGCTAGCTTTGCATTACACCCGCCGATCATCATCATCACGGGGCATGGCGATATATCAATGGCCGTGCAAGCGGTACAAGCGGGAGCGGTAGACTTCTTGGAAAAACCATTCAATGAACAGGCGCTGTTAGAAAGCATCTATCGCGCTATAGAAATGGACGCAGAACAACGCGGCGAGGCATCAAAAACAGCCGAAATTCAAGAACGTATCGAGCGCCTCACACTGCGCGAAAAAGAAGTAATGGCAGAAGTGGTAGCAGGAAAACGTAATAAAGTGATCGCCTACGACTTAAATATTAGCCAATCAACCGTCGAAGCCCATCGCGCAAAAGTCATGGAAAAAATGGAAGCCTCCTCACTTTCAGATTTAATGCGGATGATATTTTCGGTTAAAACATTGTGATTATTAGCTCGGACCCACTAAAACTGATCAAACCATTACAACAAGGCGGTGTAATAGCCTACCCCACCGAGGCAGTCTTTGGCTTAGGTTGCGACCCCTTAAATGAAACCGCCGTGATGCGCCTGTTAGCCATAAAACAACGTTCTATTGACAAAGGACTCATTTTAATCGCCTCTGACTTCTCCCAAGTTGCACCCTTTTTACTGCCTATTAATCATCAACAACAAGCCTATACACAACCCAGTGAAACAACGTGGATATTTCCCGCAAAAGCAGACACTCCAAAATGGCTAACAGGGAAATTCAACTCTCTCGCGATACGCATCACCAAACACCAGCCTGTGATACAACTCTGCAAAGCATTTAGCTCCGCGCTAGTCTCAAGTAGCGCCAATTTAACAGCGGAAGAACCTGCAAGAACCACCCAAGAGGTCGTTGCTAGTTTGGGGGAGCGATTAGATGGGGTATTAGATGCAGAGCTTGGGAGCTTAGCTAAACCGACTGAAATTCGGGATAGTTTGAGTGGCGAGGTAGTGCGAGCTTAAAGACCTTTCTTTAGCTTGTTTTTTGGGAACAAGTTATTTAGCGCCCTGTCAGTGACTGTGTTCACGCATCCCGCTTAAACAATTTCACATCTATTCCATTCTCAGAGCGGATAGTTAGTCTGCCTACAGGTTGCGGTTCAAAGCCTTCGATGGCTTCCACACGATAGTTTTGCAATATAGTGGCTATAATTAACACCGCTTCTTGCATGGCGAAGGATGCGCCAATACAAACGCGTTGCCCCATGCCAAAGGGTAGGTATTTTGATTTCAGAGGTGTTTTTTGTTCTGCTAAAAAACGCTTTGGGTCGAAGTGGTGGGGTCTTTCCCAGTTGTCTTTGTTGCGATGGATTAGCCACGGCGAGACAACGACTGATTTACCTATTTTCACTATTTTATCGCGCAAGGTGACTTCTTCTGCGGCTTCGCGCATCATAAAACCTACGGGGGGGTATAGGCGCAATGTTTCTCTGAAGATGGCGGTGATTAATGTTAATTTTTTGATGTCTTTTGCTTCTATGGCTCTATCACCGACGATGCTTTGAATTTCTTGATAGGCTTCGGTTTGAATTTCTGGATGCTCAGAGATGAGATAAAAAGCCCATGATAAGGCGCTGGCGGAGGTTTCATGTCCTGCTAAAAATAGCATTGATACTTGGTCTACTATTTCTTTAAAGGAGAAGCGTTCTTTTGTATCGGGGTCTTTGGTTAATAATAGGGAGGAAAGTATATCTACGCCTTCTGTTTCGTCACCGCTACTTACTGCCTCATAACGTGGTCGAATCACAGCCTCTAATGATCCTCTAATTTCTGCCGCTGCTTGTTTCCGTTGACGTTCTCTATAACTAAATAGCAGTGGGATTTTGAACATTCGCAGCATGGATATTTTTAACGATTGATTCTGAAAACGGGTAAACGCTGAGGTAATTTTCTGTGCTGACTCCTCATCTAGCTTGGCGGTCATGATGGTTCGGAAGATAATATCTGCCGTAACGAAGGTCATTTCTGCATCTACATCAAAATGACTGCCTTCTTCTACTTTATCCAAGCGACCTAGCATGTCATCGGTTGACTCTTTCATTAAGGTAAATACCTTGCTGACTCTGGCGTGGGCAAAGGCGGGGTTGAGAAGGTTACGTTGTTTACGCCATGTACAGCCATTGGTGGTGAAAATACTATCACCTAGTAACGGCTCTAATAGTTCATGTAATAACTGGTTTTTAGGATATTTTGCCACCTCATCGACCATTATGTTTTTAACCAAGGGCAATTCATTTGCAACGATTATTTCAAGCCCAGGAAGGTTCACTTTGCCTGTTTTCATGGAGTAACTGCGTTCAAATAAACCATTCAACCATGAATTTCTTTTGATAAAAAAAGTGAACAGTAAGGAGGCTTTGTTTTTTAGTGGCTTTGGGTGTACGGGACAAGACATTTCAAATTTCCTTTTGATATTGCTGGGCAATACGTGCTTTTAACGACTGTTTCCCCGTTGTTATTGCGAAGTAATCGTATTGACCTAAATGATCGTTCGACATTAAATATAAAAAGTGCATTTGATAAAAGTTCTTTCTAATTTTTTGGTAGTCACCGTCCTTATAGAGCTTATAAAAACGCGCTGATAACAAGGTAGGGCTACGACAATAAGGCGCTTGAGATAAACTTACTGTTATCGGGTCAACCAATGGAAAACAAGCACCATCGGCAGGTGATGTGTAGTCTACCCAGTGTATTTTATCGCTACAGGACAAGTAAGCTAAGTCTTCTCTGATTGCCGTTGCTTTAGGCAGTAAACTTAATAATGGAATGCACTGCCCTAATGTCATCATATTAAATGACTGTTTTACTTGTTCTTGATCAAGTTTTGCTGTTACTCGCGCTGCAATAGCTACCGTTAGCATACTTCCTACGCTATGACCGATCAAAATAATCTCATCTTGCTTATTCGCTTTTAATATGGCAAAGATACGCTCGGCAAATATATCAATGCGATCATCTATCGCTTGCATTTCACCTGCTGCCCAACGCGAGGTAAAGGCATAAATACGCAATAACCAAAATACATTAATGCTGTCCCCCCATGCTTTAGCAATAAAAATGACCGCTATAAATAAAGCTAAGCCAACAAGCCAACCCAGCCATACTAATTGAAATGCCGAGAACGTTGCAACTGTTGCCAAGCAAAGTAGTATTGCCAGTAAACCCGAAACAGCGATAAATACGGCAGGATATAAGCCTGTAATGGCGGGTGTGCGCGATGCTTTCGCCACTCGCTTTAAAGTGCCTGTGGTGATAAAAACCCACGACACATACATAAAATCAATAAAAATACTTAGCAGTGATTTCACCCAATGCTGACGTACAATGTCATCCCAGCGCAGGAATTCATACTGAGTATTAACTGTTTCACCTTGATCTTGTGCTTCTATTTTCCACATCTGAGAAAAATCACTGTGCTTTTTTCTCGGTTGGACATTGACATTAATACCATTAATTTTAGATTGCTTTGCCGACTGTTCTTTGAAAGTGCGGTGATAAAAAGCCGCCCCGCGCGGATCAAAACCCGAGACATAAAATACATGGCGATGTTGGATGCTTTTTTTCACTGTTTAGAATCTTTATTCCTGATTTTTTTGTAAGGTCATTGCTTGTTTATACAGTACATTCTTAGCTTTACCCGTTAATTTCGCGGCTATTTTTGCAGCTTGCTTTATGGGTAATTCTTCAACCAAGACAGACAGCAAGGTCTCGGTACTACTTTCAAAACTATCACTCTCCGTTTCTGTTTTTTCCGTTGCGGCAAGCATAATAACAAACTCACCTTTTTGATGCTGGGTATCATCTAGCAACCATGCATGAAGCTCTGCCAATGTACCGTGAAAAAACTGCTCGTAAAGTTTGGTCAATTCACGCGCTAATACTACCTTTTTGTTCTCACCAAACACATCCAACATGGTCGCAACGGAATGTACGATACGATGACTGGACTCGTAATAAACTTGCGTATAAGTGCTTTCGCTATTTTGCAGTAAGGCTTGTTTTCGCCCCGACTCTTTGGCGGGCAAAAAGCCTTCAAATGCAAATTTATTAGTGGCTAAACCTGCAACCGACAAGGCGGTAATAATGGCACTTGCTCCAGGTATGGGGACAATGTGAAAGCCCTTCTCGCGCAATGCCTTGACTAGATGATAACCAGGATCGCTAATCAAAGGCGTTCCTGCATCGCTGACTAATGCAAGGTTTTCACCAGCGGAGAGCCATTCAACAATGCTTTCTATTTTTTGACGTTCGTTATGGTCGTGCAAAGCAACGAGGTTTTTCTTTAAACCGAAATGCGTCAATAGTTTCCGTGTATTGCGCGTATCTTCTGCACATACTTTATCAACCGACGATAAAATCGCTATTGCACGTTGCGTAATATCCCCTAAATTTCCAATTGGTGTCGCGACGACATATAAAACGCCTTGTTGATCTGAATTGGCTTGTTGCATAACTTCCTAAAAAATGAGAATAATTGAATAAAAAAGGTGAAAAATGTTATATTTACCGATAAACATCTGCGAATTGAACCAAACAGTACAAAGTTAGGACTAACAGCACGAGCAACACCGAAGAAATAATAAAAACAGGGGATACTGCATAAACCAAAACGGGCAATGCAGTGACAAACAGTTTCAATAGGGGCAAAAATAACAATGAAATACTCTTATAGCATCACCATCGCTTTAGCTATCGTTACACTTAACGCCTGCGATAACGCACCCATTTCCATTCCTGCATTACCGAATATGATACCTATTCCAACACCGCGAGTGGATAATAGCACGCTTCCTACTGGCGCGGAGGTACAGCGAGCAAATGATTTGCTAAAGCGCGGACAACGACGCGAGGCGGCAAAGGCTTATTTTAATGCCGCGCAAAAATATCGTTCTCCTGATAGAGAGCGACTCACCTTACAAGCGGCAGAGTTGGCGGTACAAATTTCTGATCGTGGATTAGCACAGACCTATATCAGCGCACTAAACAATAGCCGCCTTAATAACGAAAACACCGCGCGCTATCGTTATATTCAAGGTCAAATGGCGCTTGCTGATGCAAGTTACAGCGAGGCATTACGCCTATTGCCCAAAAAAGTGAGTGGTTTACCTAATGGTTTAGCTAGGAAAATTCTTAATGCTCGAATGCGTGCTGCCCAGTCGAGTGGCAATCATGCGCTACTGGCAACCGAGTTAGTTTTACAGGAACCCTCATTAAAACAAGCACATAAGATCAAGCTAAACCACCAGCGTATTTGGAGTCAAATTAAATTACTTTCTACGGCAGAGCTTAAAACTGCAAGAACACAGGTGACTCATCCTATTATGCGCGGTTGGTTAGACCTGAACTTTTTAGAGCGGATTTCTGCCAATGACCCACAACAACTCAATCGTAATATTGCAAAATGGCAACGTAATTTCCCACGCCATCCTGCGAATGCAAAAGCAGCGAAGATGATTAGTAAGGCGGTAGTGACTCCTTACACACCTTCAAAACCTGTTCCCGTCACGCCTGTTCCTGCGCCTAGCAAACCTGTTATTAACACGAGCGCAACACCACCATTACCATCATCACTCAAACGTGTCGCGGTTATTTTACCACTCAGCGGCTCGCTCAGTAGCATCGGTCAATCACTCCTTAGTGGCATCAAAAAAGCACAAAAAGATTATGCCACTAATGTTGAAGTGAAAACATATGACTCTAATAGTGGTAATATTAACGCGGTCTATCGTAAAGCGATTAGTGGCGGTGTTGATTTTGTCATTGGTCCTTTCAGCAAGCCAAAAATTGCTGAACTTAGCCGAGTATCATTCTTACCTGTCAATACACTCAGTCTAAATTACATGGCACAAGGAAAAGCGCCAACAGGACTTTATCAATTTGGATTATTACCCGAAGATGAGGCAGCACAGGCCGCACGGCAAGCACTGCAAGACGGTCACAAAAAAATCGCCATCGTTGCTCCCGATTCAAGCTGGGGAAGGCGTTTACGTGACACCTTTGGCAATGTTTACTCACGCGGCGGCGGAAAGGTTAGCATTACCGTCAATTACGCTAACCGCAATGGTGGCTACGCTGATATCGCCAAAGGTTTGATGAGAAAGAAAGGTGACTTTGATGCTATTTTCCTCGCTGCATCCCCCACTCAGGCGCGTGGTATTCAACCCGCCATCCACAAAGGCGCTTTAAAAGAAATGCCAGTTTATGCCACATCACACGTCTACTCAGGACTTGCTAATCCTTACAAAAATATTAATTTAGAAGGCATTAGCTACACTGAAATCCCGTGGATTTTAGAGGTACACAAACAAGGTTTACCCCAAGAATCACAATTCCCACGTTTACGTGCATTGGGTATGGATGCACTAATGGTTGCCAAGGGCATGAGACAACTTAAAGGCGGCGCTGCACTCAACGGTAGAACAGGAAGAATTCAAGTAATTTCTGATGGTACTTTGCATCGTCAACTAAAGTGGGCTAAGTTTAATGGTGGTTCACCCATTCCCTTGTCTAACTAGAGTTTTCTGTGATTTTTAATAAAAATAAAAGACGCGCCTTTGATAATAAAGAAAAAGGCGCAGAGACCGAGCAATTTGCCTGTGATTATTTGCAGGCAAAAGGCTTACAACTTATCCAACGTAATTTCTTTAGCCGCTACGGCGAGATAGATATTATTATGCGCGAGGGCGATACACTTATTTTTGTTGAAGTACGCTACCGCAATAACAACACCTTTGGCGGAGCCGCTGCCAGCGTCACCCCTGCAAAACAACAACGTATTATTAAAACCGCACTGGCTTATCAACAAAAAAACGCACCTCAAGATGGGATGCGTTTTGATGTCGTCGCAATTGAAGGTGATCGTTCCAAGGTGGAGTGGGTGCAGAATGCTTTTGCGGGGTTTTA
>CAZQTJ010000051.1:0-7066 GCA_964596035.1 uncultured Cocleimonas sp.
ATCGCCGAGCGTCTAGTGTGTGCATAACGTATCCGTGTTATTTAATTAACTTTATAAGATTCATTAAAGAATCCTTCTCACGCAAGCAGGCTTGTAACTTTATCTTTAGTTCGTTAGGGTCTTTTCTTAGTACAAGATCTCCCCCACGAGGGTTGACAAGCATCTCTAAGCGAAAAGCCCAAAAACGTAAAATACTGCTTCTAAGCATGTCGTGCCAAGCTTGTCTTTCGAGCGACTCTAACTTACGCACCTTATTGTAGGCTAATAATAATGCCTTTAAACGTGTTTCATCGAATGAGCCATCATTATTACTGCACCAATCCATAGCAACAGTGGCAAGGTCTAAAATAAAGGCATCGTTACAGGCAAAATATAAGTCGATTATACCTGTTAGTAGCAATTTTCCATTGGCATCATCAAACATTGAGTTATCACAAAACAAGTCTGAATGGGTGATACCTGAGGCAAGCTCATTCCAGTTTATCGTCTTTTGAAAATCTAACTCCTGCTGTAACAGTTGCTTGTCTTCTGTATCTAACTTGTCAATAAAGGTGTTAATAAATTCGGGTGATAAATCTTTATCTCGCTGATTTTCACGTTGCTTGTCGTAGGACATGCCCGCCAGATGAAAGCGAGCCAGTGCATTGCCAATTAAGCTGCAATGTTCTGTTGTCACTTCTGATGAATTTAAGGAAGTACCTGATAATCGCTCAATCAGTGCCGCAGGTTTTTCACACAATTGACCAAAAAGCCTATCTTGTTTATCAGCCACAGGCGTAATTGTTTCTACATTATGCAGGGATAAATGATGCATAAGTCCTAAGAAAAAAGGTAGATCCTCAGCGCTATGTTGCTCATACAAAGTTAAAACAAAAGAGCCTTTACTGGTTTCAACAAAGTAATTTGTATTTTCCATTCCTGCGGAAATACCTGAGAAATCAACTAACTCTCCGACATCATAGGCAAGTAAAAAAGAGCGGAGTTCTGCATTTGAAACGGTGGTGTAAACTGACATTAAATCTCCATCATTTTGGTTAATTCTTCATCTGAAGCAGGCTCAGTAATATCCGTTTGATGCTTTAAAATATATTCCACCGCACTATCAGCATCGTCTACCATCACAAATAACTCCATATCTTTTGGTGAGATAGTACCTTCTGCCACCAAGGTGTTTTTAAACCAATCAACCAGACCTTTCCAAAAATCTGTCTCGACTAAAACGATAGGAATGCGGCGAGTTTTTCCTGTTTGAATTAAAGTAAGAATTTCAGCAAGTTCATCCAGCGTACCAAAGCCACCGGGCATCACCACATAGGCAGAGGCGTATTTGACAAACATGACCTTACGGGAGAAAAAGTGACGAAAATATAAAGATATGTCCTGATATTCATTAGCGCTTTGCTCATGGGGTAGCTCGATATTAACACCAATGCTAGCAGATGCTCCCGCTTGAGCACCTTTATTCGCCGCCTCCATAACACCAGGTCCACCGCCACTCACAATAGAAAAGCCTTCGTCAGACAATCGTTTGGCAATTTCTTCTGTCAGTTTATAAGTAGGATGCTCTTTATCAGTACGTGCAGAGCCGAAGATACTCACCGATGGTCGAGCGCGGGCGAGTTTTTCGTAACCATTGACAAATTCACCCATGATCTGAAATATTTTCCAACTTTGATGTGATAACTCTTCGTGATTAGTTGGACTTAAAGCGGCTTGTTTACTGTTCTTTTTCATTATTATTTTTCCTTATCAAAAGGTCTGTTTAATCACGATTACGCTGCATCTTCTGGCGTTAGTGCAACGATCGTCAACGCATGTAAATCGCCCGATGTAATGGCAGAGTCAACCGCTGCATACACCATTTGATGTTTTTTAAGTGTGTTTAAACCTTCAAAACTAGCACTGATCACTTTTGCTTCATATTTATAACCATCACCAGTGACTTCTACAACTGCATCTGGCATGGCTGTTTTAATTAAATCTGTTACTGCTTCGTTGCTAATACTCATGATTTCTCCATTTGATATTTGTTTAATTAATGTCTTTTGTGCAAAGGTCTTATTATATTATTTATTAGGAGGCACGTATAATATACTTAAAATTAAATCCTGAATCCGTGAGGTCAATGCGGATTCAGGTTAAAACCAAGGGGGGATTTGGATTTCTTGGTTTTATCGCTTAACAATATTAATTGGAGAAAAAAATGAGCCTTACAGAAGAATTAACCAGTCGTGTTATTGAAACCTGTCCTAAATTTTGTGCAACATTAACGCGTGATGAAGTGGCTACTTTTGTTAGCTTTACCTCTCTCGTTGAAGCGGAGTCACAGGAAGTTGTTGCCGAGATTGGTCATGTTGAGGATCATTTCTTTTTAGTGATTGATGGCACGCTAAAATTAAACCGTGACGAAGTTAGCAACGAGATAGAGGTAGGTCGTTTAGATGCAGGTTGTTTAGCGGGCGTTATGTCATTTTTTGATAAAAAACCTCGTTCGATTCGTTTACGCGCAGCCAAGAAAGGCGTGACCTTACTGTCGATTACAGAGCCTATGTACAAGCGTTTGTGTGTTGAGCATTCTCATATCGCGATAAATTTATTGGAATTTATTATTTTAAGTTTGGATAAATTAGTTCGTAACACCAGCCAAGATGTATCGACTATGCACAAACAAATAACAGGTATTGGTTACCGCTAGAAGCTTCTTCGTCAATATAAAAATTATAAAGAGTATTCACTATGCGTATTATCACGGCTAACACGAATGGCATTCGTGCCGCTGCCCGCAAGGGTTTTTTTGACTGGCTACCTCAACAAAATGCGGATGTGGTTTGTATTCAAGAGACCAAAGCGCAGGTGCATCAATTAGAAGATCCGATGTTTCATCCTGAAGGAATGCACTGCTATTACCACGATGCGGTAAAAAAAGGCTATAGCGGTGTGGCGTTGTATTGTAAGCAAAAGCCTGATGACGTTATTGTCGGCATGGGCAATGAGGAGTTTGATAGCGAAGGTCGTTATATCGAAGCTCAATTTGGCAAGCTTAGCGTTATCTCACTTTATATGCCGTCGGGGTCTGCAAAAGAAGAGCGTCAACAATATAAATATCAAATGATGGACTTCTTTATGGAAAAGATGCTGGAGATGAAAGCATCAGGGCGCGATTATGTTATCTGCGGCGACTGGAATATCGCGCATAAAAATGAAGATATTAAAAACTGGAAAGGTAATAAAAAGAACTCTGGTTTTTTACCTGAAGAGCGCGCGTGGCTAGATACTTTATTTGATGATGTTGGTTTTGTGGATGCCTTTCGCGAAATAGATCAAGAGGAGCATAGCTATACGTGGTGGTCAAACCGAGGGCAAGCTTATGCGAATAATACAGGCTGGCGTATTGATTATCATATATTAACACCGTCACTAAAAGGCACTGTTTTGAGGTCATCTATCTATAAAACTGAACGTTTTTCCGATCATGCCCCTCTAATGATCGACTATGACTACGAGGTTCCCACTAAATGAGTGCAGCAATAGCTAAACATAGCTGGCGAGAAACAATGGCTAGTTTTAAACATCCGCGCGTTCTTACTATGCTTTTTCTGGGATTCTCAGCAGGTATTCCTATTCTCCTGATTTTCTCCTCTTTAGGACTGTGGTTACGTGAAGCGGGTGTAGAGCGTTCGGCGGTTACTTTTTTTAGTTGGGCAGCATTAGGTTATTCCTTTAAGTTTGTTTGGGCGCCATTAGTCGATAAATTACCTTTGCCGTTTTTAACGAAGTGGTTAGGACGACGACGCAGTTGGATGCTACTTGCACAATGCTCCATTATTGGTGCTATTTTATGGATGGGGATGACTAATCCACTAGCTAATGAAAATAGTTTAACCATAATGGCGCTGGCTGCGGTGTTACTCGGTTTCTCTTCTGCGACACAAGACGTTGTTATTGACGCTTATCGAATTGAGTCGGCGAAAAGTGATTTACAGGCGATGATGTCATCGAGCTATATCGCAGGTTATCGTATTGGCATGTTGGTCGCAGGTGCAGGGGCATTGTATCTAGCGAGTTATTTTGGTTCAGAAAAAGACCATTATAACTATCAAGCATGGCAGTGGACTTATGCGATCATGTCGGCTGTGATGCTCGTTGGCGTGATAACGACTTTGATTATTCCTGAGCCTGAACAGCAACGTGAAGACAAAGCTAAACATAACGCTTCAGAATATTTACGCTTTTTATTATTATTTGTTTTAGCGGTATCAGCCTTTATAGCGACCTTTTACTTTAGCTCAGACATTGTAAAGTCTACTAAAAAAGCACTCGCAGAAGCCTTTTCTAATAAACATCTAGCAAGTTTTATTATAGAAACATTACGTTTATTTAGTGCCATTCTTATTGCAGGCATCGTGGCTAAATTAGTGGTTGTATTTGGCTTAGTGCGTCAATCTATGCTTAATGAAACTTATATCGAACCCGTCAAAGACTTCTTTAAACGCTATGGCATGACTTTAGCTTGGTTGCTGTTAGCATTGATTGGTTTGTATCGTATTTCTGATATTGTACTGGGCGTTATCGCCAATGTTTTTTATCAAGATTTAGGTTTTACCAAAACTGAAATTGCCAATGTGGTTAAAACCTTTGGGTTATTTATGACTATTGCGGGCGGGTTTTTAGGCGGTTTACTCTCAGTACGTTATGGCGTTATGAAGATCCTCTTTTTAGGCGCTGCTCTCTCTGCGGCAACCAATATATTGTTTATGGTACTGGCAAATGCAGGGCATGATTTAACGATGCTTTATATTGTTATTTCTGCGGACAATTTATCCGCAGGTCTTGCAAGCGCGGCTTTTATTGCTTTTTTATCCAAGTTGACTAATATTTCATTTACTGCGGTTCAATATGCTATTTTCAGCTCATTAATGACCTTGTTACCAAAAATATTAGGCGGATACTCTGGCTCAATGGTTGACTCAATGGGTTACTCTAATTTCTTTATCTTTACAGCATTATTAGGGGTTCCTGTATTGATTTTAATCTTGTTTGCAGGAAAACGATTTAATTAAATTACAAGGGAGGTCACAGAAGAAAAAATAAAAACACACATCATCTCAGTTATCTGAATTCAATCATCTAATAAAAATAATACTATGAAAAAAATAAAAACAATCTTAC
Organism: uncultured Cocleimonas sp.; assembly: GCA_964596035.1. Lineage (GTDB taxonomy): Bacteria > Pseudomonadota > Gammaproteobacteria > Thiotrichales > Thiotrichaceae > JAGLBW01. The sequence goes on from CAZQTJ010000051.1 coordinate 5,170, forward strand.
TTAGCACCTTATTCGTATCGTTAATCACACCTTCTGTCAGCTTTGCAGAAAGTGCGCTATCACGCTTTTCTCATTTGCATAATGCGGGCTTATTAGTTACCGATGGTCATGGTAATACCTTAAAATCAACGCGTGCAAATAAGTCTTTTGTTCCTGCATCAACCACTAAATTAGCAACGGCATGGTTGGCACTTAATCACTGGGGGGAAAACTACCGTTTTCGTACTAATTTCTATTTTGATCGTGTGGATAATACCTTGTGGGTAAAAGGTAGTGGCGATCCTTATTTAGTTTCTGAGGAATTAGCTAAAATTGCACAGCAGTTGGCTCAAAAAGGGATTCATCAAGTGGATCGTATTGCTTTGGATAACTCTCTGTTTGAAGATGGTTTGGTATTATCTGGAACGGGTAAAAGTAATAACCCGTATGACGCTGTACCTTCGGCATTAGCGGCTAATTTTAATACTGTGAATATCAAAAAGCGTCATGGCAAAGTCATTTCAGCAGAGGCACAAACACCTTTAACACCTTTTGCTATCAGTATGAAAAAACGTTTTAAACGTGGCACTTTACGTGTTAATACAGGTAGAGATCCACACAATGCAGAAAGGTATTTCGGTGAGTTACTGGCAGCTTTTTTACGCCAAGAAGGTGTACAAGTTAATCGTGAGATGCTTTCGGGGAATGTCCCTCCACAGTTAAAGCCTATTTATCAACATCATAATAGTCGTACTTTGGCGCAAGTGATTAAACCTATGTTGAAGTATTCAACGAATTTTATTGCCAACCAGTTAGCCTTAACACTTGCCGCAGATACTTATAAACAGCCTGCGAATGCAGCTCTAGTAAAGCGTTATATGAACAGTACCTTACGCAATCATTTTCATTGGAGAAAATTTAACCTTCAAGAAGGCGCGGGCTTGTCTCGTAAAAACCATCTAAAACCGACTCAATTAATCGACTTATTAAATGGCTTCAAACGCTGGAAGCATTTATTACCTAAAAAAGAAAAGGGCGTATACGCTAAGTCTGGCACATTAAGAGGGGTTAGTACCTTGGCGGGATATTTAGTCAAAGGAAATGAATGGAAACCTTTTGCATTGATGATGAATCAAGCGGTTCCTCATAAATTACGTAATCGCATTGCAAAACAATTACAACGGACTTTGTGAGAAAAAAGTTAGTTTGAACACGTCCTTGTGTTTGTTAGGCGGATACATCAACTAGATCATTGCTGACTTGTTTTTCTTAGCTGTCATTTCTAATGTTACCTGCTCCACTTTAGCAGGTAGCATTAGATGAAAATGCTTATATAATGCAAAATCTCTTCTTTCTCTGTTGCGTGCATGTGCTCTACGTTCTTTAAGAGCCGCTTTAAATTGACGCTCAAAATTAGAAAGGTACTCTAAACGCTCGCTGCGAATAGCCTCGGCATGACGCTCACTATTTGCAATGTATTGCTGTGTGGAAGCTATGTAAGCTGTCTCACAGGGCTTATCATCACAAGCATAAACATTAGAAGCCATAAGCAGAAAGGGTAGTGTTAGGGTAGTCAGTAATTTGATATTCATCATCTCTCCCGATAGTTAGAATATAATAATATTCTTATATGATATATTTTTACACCCTTGTTTTGCAATAAATATTTTTATTATGTGGTCTTTTACTACTAAACTTGTGTGTTTTTACAACAAATAAAGCGATTAAAGTGCGTTTTAAAAAAAATACCTATATCTTTAAGGACACTGATATATAATAAATCGGTTAGTTATCCCTTGTATTGGCTTCAAATTATTCGTGTTATATTGATCCAAGACTCTTTTACAGGAAATTAATGTGACCTCATTGTTCTCAGATTCTAATAATACTTTTGATACCTTAAAAACGGATGATCCAC
>CAZQTJ010000051.1:7166-9302 GCA_964596035.1 uncultured Cocleimonas sp.
TCATTGTTCTCAGATTCTAATAATACTTTTGATACCTTAAAAACGGATGATCCACTAAGCGCTTGGCGACATCTAACCCTTAGTATCAAGGCGCATCCTCAAGACTTAAAGTTGCATACACAGCGTATTATGTTGGCAATGAACTTGCAGTTACAGCCCTACCTAGCAGGTGCATTACAAGATTTCTTTGTGACCTTAAAAACAACGGGTCGTCCATTGAGAGAAAAGATGTTTATCCTTGTTAGCCCTCTTTTAGACAATAATAGCCGAAACTATTTTAAACAGTGGTTAGATGAAGACACGGATGCTAATTTGGAGTGCAACTATTATCCAGGTGCTATTTTTATAAGTGATAGTTGTCAAAAAAACCTAATAACGAATGATGAAAAGGAAGATGAGCTATCTCTTCTTGATAGCTTTCTCAATGAAAACTACAGCAATACTGTTGACAAGGCACATTATTGTATTGCCTATGGAAATATAGAATATGCGCAAAAATTACTAGAGTTAGAAATAGCACTAGGACAGCAAGGACAGCAACAATCTCTAGTGGAACAGGAACTCCTAAAGATCTACTATCACTCTCAAAATAAATCAGCATTAGATGCTATGTCTGAAAAAATGCTAAATAATAACAGGGTGTTATCCGCTGATTGGAAAAAAGTACAGAATATTGCTAAGGAGTGGTAATATATTTTCATCAAAATATTTTATCATTAGAGGTTCCCTTAGATATTCAAACTTTCTTAATGAATCTTTTACTCTCTCCTGAGCTATAACAAACGCTATTTAATTATGAAAAAAACAACCGCTCCTTTACTTTTGTCTGCAAGTCTTGCTCTCTTAATAAGTTACTCTGCTACTGTTATCGCTGATCCCATAGCAAGTACAGCGATTGCTAAAGGAACACTGAGTGGAATTGTCGATAAAAATTATCCTAATTCAAAACTCTCTAGAGCACAGATAATGATAGCTATTTTAGCGGCTAACCCCCGTGCATTCAGAGGTGGTAATATTAATTTCATGTTGCGTAATAAGAAATTAACATTACCTGCTGAAGATATGATTGCGGCTATTCCAGAAGCTAATGCGGCTGTTTTATTAGAAAAGCATAATCGCTTTTATCAAAGAGGAGAAACAGGAAATTTAACGCCTCCAACTTTTATCAATACAGGTGATAAAGTTGCTTTAGAAAAACTACAAAAAAAGCACTCTGCTCAATCAGAAAAGGTTGCAGCATTATCTGAAGAAAGCACAAAATTACAGGGACTTGTTGCTCGTTTAGAGGCAGAAAAAGAACAACGAGACAAAGACTTACAAGCACTAGAAGAGAAAATTCAGTCTTTAAAGGAGTCAAGTGGGTCTATAACTGTAGCAGGTGAAGAGTCTACAAATGAGCTGATACTAAGAGAAAAGAACGAAGCGCTACAACAACAACTGATAGAAAGTAAAAGTGAATTAGCCGAGAATAACCGTACAACAATAATACTAGAACGCCGTTTGGGAGAGGTACAAGAACAAAAAAATCAATTAGCCGATCATAATAAGGAGCCAGTTTTAGAAGAAAATATTGTTGCGCCTAGTATGGACGTTATTGATGCACCTTCGACTGATTTAAATGAAAATATAGTCAATTCAGAGAAAAATCAATCATCAGGTTTTGATTTTTCAAAGTTTACTTGGCTATTACCACTACTTGCTATTCTTGTTGGTGGTGGATTACTTCTTAAACGTTTCTTTGGGCGCAAAAAACATTCAGATTTAAACCTTGATGAAGTCGATGACTACGATTTCACAACACCTAAAATGACGGCTGAAGATCGAGGGGACGAGTTCATAATAGATAATATAGGCGACGAAGATCCTATTGAAGCCTCATTGGAAGTCAGCATTAAACTCGATGTCGCTCGCGCTTATATGGAAGCTGAAGATAATCAGTCTGCCTATGAAATGCTCCACGAAGTATTGCGTGAAGGCAATAAGGCTCAGCAATCGGAAGCTAATGAGTTACTAGCTAAGCTATAGTTCTGGTAGAATCCTGAATCTGCGGAGTTAATGCAGATTCAGGTAAAGAACGTGCGCAAAATAATTATTCAACAGACTCATCAACAATTCCTTGCAATAACTTCACAATTT
>CAZQTJ010000052.1:0-9289 GCA_964596035.1 uncultured Cocleimonas sp.
ACGCCTACGAATAGCCAACACTGACATAAACATAACTAAGTATCCCCACGATATTGAACCGCCCGATTTTTTCGAGCTTGTTGGCGTTACCACCTTATCTTCTTTTGGCTGCCGACTGACAGAAGATGCTGATGGCTGATGGCTAGCAGGCGAAACATAAGACTTTTTCGCTGTTCTAGCATTCGCGCTTGCGCCAGTACCGCCTAAACGATAGCTAAAATATTGTAATCCTGTCTCATTATCCAATGCATTAGCAGGATAAGCATCGGCTGCACCGCCTTGTGAATAAGCTTCATTATTGCCAAAGAAGGCTATATTGATGAGTGCGGGGTCTGCAATCATGCTCCGAGGAAAACTTAACTCGATATTATTTCCTGATGCTGCAACGGTGGCATTATCGACGAACTGCCAACTCCAATCATCGCCTGTGCCTGTATACCGTAATAGCGCGTCGCCCTCTAATATATAATCTGCACCTAATCCATTGCTTAGTTTGTAACCTGTATTTGGATTAGTGTCGGTGTCTAAATAAGCTTGCCATCCCCATGCGAGAGGTAAAGTGACAGCTTTCTTATTTTGATATAAAAGATAGAGCTTATTATCGCTATGCGCCATGCTGGCACTATTCCAGTTAATCGCTCCAAAATTATCATCACTTAATTGATCTGTATCAGTCGCAAAGCTTTTTAGCGCACTCCAGTCTTGCTTATTTCCATCAACAGAAATAGCACTCGCACTGACGGCATTGGATGTTTCTACCTTGCCGCTTTCTGTAACGCTGATAGAGACTGTCGCAATACCGCTATATGCTGTGCCATCACTGACTCTGTAACTAAAACTATCTGCCCCCACAAAATTCAGCTCGGGTTTATAAATAACAGTCTTTCCATTAAAAGTTAAAGACCCATGATTACTCTGACTAACAAGCTCATAGGTTAGTGTATCGCCACTATCAATATCATAAGCAAGCAAAGTGATTGTTTTACTCGCATTTTTACTTAGGGAAACATTTTGTGATTGTACTCCTGGCGCATGATTCCCTGTTGTGGATAGTGAGAATTTATAGTCAAAATAGCCTGATGCTTCTGGATACAGGTCAACAGAACTACCGCCGTAGGCTTCATTATTACCAATAAAAACAACTTTCATCGCATTAGGATTAGCAATCCATTGACGCGGAAAACGCAACTCTGCATTGTTCCCTAAAGTCCGCACAAACGCAGTATTAACCGTTTTCCACACCCAGTTATCGCCATTACCGACATAACGCAACAGCACATCACCTTCAAGTAGATAATCAGCCCCTACTGCATCATTAATTTTATACCCTGTTGATTTATCACCATCGGTATCCATAAACGTTTGCCAACCCCATTTAAAATTATTGGGGATGGCTTTTTTATTATGATAAGTGAAGAATACGTCGGTATCACTGTGCGCTATACCTGCACTTTTCCAGTCGATTTTACTGTCAGTACTGATAGTGATGCCATCGACATCATCCTTAAAGAGCGTTAGATTTTCCCAGTCAGATGTTTTGCCATCAATCGTAATCGTATTAGCTGCAACGAGGTTTGAAATAGCGCTATCGGTACTGACAATTATAGTGACAAGCGCCTGATTACTATTCGTTGTGCCATCATTTGCGGTGTATAAAAAGCTATCTGTACCGACAAAACCAGCGTTTGGTGTATAACGAATGCTTGAACCATTTATAGTAATAGCACCATGACTTGGTTGAGAAGCAATAGCGTAAGTCAAAATGTCATTCGTATCCGCATCGGTAGCTTCTGCGGTAATAACAACAGCCTTACCTTTAAACGTTGCGACGGTTTTATCTTTTGCGACAGGCGCACTATTGTTGCCATCAACGTTTATCGTCACAATCGCTACATTACTAAATGCACGACCATTTCCTACAACATAACGGAAGCTATCCTTACCTTTATAGTCAGTATCAGGCGTGTACTGTAAGGTTTTACCCTCGCCACTTAGTTTTCCATGTAAAGGGGGTTCTACAACGGTAAAACTTAATGGCGCATTATTAAAGTCGTTACCTTTTAAACTGATAGAGGCTGTGTTATTTATAGCGGTTGAGACAGTTTGACCTTCTGCGCTAGGCGCTAAATTAGGAGGTAATGGCGCGCCATTACTACCCGTTGTTGTGGTAAATTTAACCACGCCATATAGAGGCACTTCTGAGTTAGGATAAAATAAATCATCCCCTTCATTTTTAGCATTTTGAAAATGTTTTAAAGGGTCATGCACATCTCTAGCGATCACGCGGTAATAATAGGTTCCCGCAGCACGTTTCCAAGGAATCGTTAATTTATTGTCTGGAATATTGGTGATTTTTACAAGCACGCTATTGGTTTCAAACGTTGGCGTTGTCGCAACTTCTAAGTCATAGGTGATGCCATGTTTTGATAAGCTAGTTGCAGGATCCCAGTTAAAGACCGCTTGATTATTTGCAAAGACAACATCATCATCGAGATAAAATGTCATGGGGTCATCAGCACGTTGCATAAATAGCTGATAATTTTGCTCAACATTATCTTTAAGTTGGTTGACTAGCCGTGTGTAATCCGACTTTTTATCTGCCTCGGTATCTCCCTGCACATATAAATGTTCCAAGTCAGGATTGGTTGTCGCACGGGGAAAAACCAAAGGGTAATATTTATCGGTTATTGCTTTGATTTTCTCAGGTGTAAGGTACTTATTATGCATTTCTGTCACGGCAGATTTAAGCAGTTCAAGATTACCGTCCTGCGATAAAAAACGCTGATGCAACTTAATATCCCACCAATTTGCTTGAGAAAACCACCAGCGCGGCCATTGATCTATGGTACTTTCAGGGTCTTCAAGACTTGCGCCCCATGCAAAATCGTGATCCCATGACATAAAATAAAATTTATCTTTTCCTTTCGGGTTATAAAGATAAAAGTTCTTATTTTCAGTGTCGGTATTATTAATCAGGATATTAAATGCAAACCACGACAAATAGTTTTCTTGGTTAAAATACTTGCCCATGATTTGTGTATTAAAATCAAGCTTATCATCATTCAATGCTGTCAACATTTCAGCTAACTTTGCATGATTTTTGCCGCGTTTAATTTCAATATTTTTCTCAAATGCCGCTTCATCTAAGGGCTTACCTTTTGCATCTAACTTATAAACATCTTTATTTCTAAACTCAAAATGCTCTGCTTTATAAACAGGAGAGTCTTTATCCCAACCACGGTTAATTAAAAATTCTTTGCCGACATGCTCAACATGCGTGTAAAGCCCATAATCGGTGGGAGTGCCATTATCAACATACAAATCAACAAACTGAGTCCGCAACGAGGGTAAAGCAGGAATACTAACTAATAGCTCGTAACTGAGAGCATTGCGTATGCGTGTGAAATCAAAAACAGACTTTATGAGTTGAATACGACGTTCACCACGCCAGAGATTTTTTTTGCTATCGAGCTTAATTCTAAATGATTTTTGTGGTGCAAAACGACTCGCCTGCCCACGTAAACGCATTGTCGCATTTGATGCCTTCTCATCAGGGATCAAATCATTGGTCGTCAGCAACACTTTAATTTCAGGTTTAAAATTATCGGTGCTATCAAGATCAGCAATAATGTCGGCTAAAGTACAGTTTGCATAATTATCACTTAACTGACAAACACCAACGTTGCTTGTCACCGTTTTTGCTGTCATTAAAATAACATCAGGATTTGATAAACTATACAAACCAACAGGTTCTATTAAATCTTCTGGAACAATGTTACTTAATACATCGGCATAAAGTGATGATGTTGCACCAGCACCCAAAATCAAGCCGATAGCAATCGACAAAACTGACTTATTCATATTTTCCCTCAGAATGAACTTGAGATCTATGCATGAAAGGATGGAAAAAGAAAAATAAGCGTAATTTCTCCTATTTTTCTTAAAAAGGAGCTTAATAGCCATTCTATTGAGCGTTTTTTTAAGGAAAACAGGGGGAATTCAGCTATTTTTATTTGCCATATCTTTCGCGCAAAGGTCTCAACTTATATTTATTATTCACTCGGACATTAAATGATGAAAATACAAACAACAACTACGCGCTGACAAAGGGTAATGCTACTCCAAAGAATTATCTAAACCCTCACAAATTTGACAGAGACATACTTATTACACAGACTTTTTACTCCACAATAAAACAACTCTCCTCTTTCCCCATTTAAAAGCAGCTTTACGATTCATCCCCATGTAAATATCAATTTTCTTACGCCAGCGTTTATTCATTTTATCTAAAACCAAGAACTCCCCAGAAAGACCTTTAATACGCACTTTACTGCGATGCTTTAAACCATACTCAGTGAGTAAGTCTCTTGATACTGCAATTGATTTAGTGCTTGGTTTTAAACGATCACCCCATGCGGCAATCATTGGGGTATTATCTGTTTGAGTCACGTGCGATGTATAGGCTGTTGCTACGACTTCAAGTTTATTAAAATCCTCCGCCCTCTCTGCCTCTAACTGTTTTATTTCTTCACTTAAAATTATATTAGCGGCTAACAAAATATCGTTATTAAACTCGTTTTCTTTTTTGCGTGATTGTTCATGTAAAGTCGATATTTCTTCATTTAAAGATAGGTAGTCGATTAGGGTATCGTCAGGATGAGAGTCTGCATATACGAAAGAGAAAAAAGCACTTAAAACCAATAAAAAACAACTCATAAATAATTGAAATAACTTCATTTTATAGCCTCTTTATAGATTGTCTTATTTTCATGATGTATAAAAATAGACTAATCTTTAACGTCTTTTATCAACAACATTTTGCGACAAGGAAGAAAAGATAAAGCACTAATGGTTTGATCAACATATAGGCAGTATAAATCTCTGGATAACTGGATTTTCTAAAAAAAGACTTTCTCACAAACCTACAAACAATGAAATCAATCAGGTATTCTCTGTGCTTATGAAACATACCCCTAAAAATACACGCGTTATCGTTGGCATGTCGGGTGGCGTTGACTCTTCCGTTGCCGCGCTTTTACTATTAGAACAAGGCTATCAGGTTGAAGGCTTGTTTATGAAAAACTGGGAGGAGGACGATACTGAGGAATATTGCTCTGCTGCAACCGATTTAGCTGATGCTCAATCGGTAAGCGATCAACTGGGAATTAAATTACACACGGTAAATTTCTCTACTGAATATTGGGATCGTGTCTTTGCTTATTTTTTAGAAGAATATCGCTCTGGACGCACGCCTAACCCCGATATTTTATGTAATAAGGAAATTAAGTTTAAAGCCTTTCTTAATTATGCTATCGAGATTGGCGCAGACTTTATTGCCACAGGGCATTATGTACGTGTTAATCATCATACTGATAACGTGACGATGTTAAAAGGCTGTGACAATAATAAAGATCAAACGTATTTTTTATATACCTTAGGGCAACAACAACTTTCACGCAGTCTATTTCCTGTGGGTGAGTTAGAAAAACCTGCGGTACGAAAACTAGCCCAAGAAGCGGGTTTTGATACCGCAGAAAAAAAGGATAGTACGGGCATTTGTTTTATCGGTGAACGTAAGTTTAAAGACTTTCTGCAAAAATTTATTCCCGCGCAACCAGGAAAAATTGTGACGCCTGAGGGTGATGTTATCGGCGAACATCAAGGCTTAATGTATTACACCTTGGGTCAACGACAAGGCTTAGGTATTGGTGGCTTAAAAACGGCTAATAGTGATCCTTGGTTTGTTGTCGCTAAAGACTTAAAGAAAAATCATTTGATAGCAGGTCAAGGGCATCAACATCCTTTATTATTAAAAAAACAGCTGCATAGCTCACAGCTTCACTGGGTTGCAGGATCTCCTCCTTCTGATAATTTTTCCTGCAAAGCTAAAATACGCTATCGACAAGACGAAGAGCCTTGCCAAGTACATATAAAAGATCAACACGCGATCGTTTGTTTTGATGACAAACAACGTGCTATTACCCCAGGTCAATCCATTGTATTTTATGATGACCAAATCTGCTTGGGCGGTGGCGTTATTGATAGTATGAAATCTGACTGCAAATAAGATAAACTAAACGACAAACCTCTCTGTTAAACAAGTAATATAAATAAACAATATAAACGAGCAATTCTTTTGGACGAAAATACCCGCAATCGAACCCTTGCACTAAGCGCCTTATTTCTCTGTGTTGATGGCGTAACGCAAATCGCCAATACAGGACAATGCAAACCACAACTATTATCCACCTGTATTGATAGCCTTATTCATGGCAATGCCGATAGTATTGAAGAGATTTATGGTGGGCTAGAAAATCTAGAGACAGGACTTTCAGCCTTAATGTACAACCTCGGTGCTGGACAGCTTGGCCCCGACGGTCGCCCTAAAAACATGGAATCTACCCGCTATTCCATTAACATTTTACATCTACAGCGAAAGTTGATGAAAAATGAAAAAGTCTATAACGATTTAATGACAGGGATAAAAGACACACAGAGCAAATTAGAGTTTTTTGACCTAATGCATCCTAATATTATCGCCAGCCTTGCAGAAACCTACTCCAAAACCATCAGCCGATTAGGACCACGCATTATGATAAAAGGCAATCAAACCTACTTAGGCAACCCTGATAATGCCTCTAAAATACGTGCTTTACTATTAGCGGCAATACGTGCCGCCTTATTATGGGAGCAAGCAGGTGGTGGACGTTGGAAATTATTATTTGACCGCTCAAAAATGCAAAAACAAGCACAACAATTATTAGCTCAGATAAAATCATCTAAGCCAGCTGAAGATTTAGATTAATAAAATAATGACAACAAAGCATCTCTAGATTTATGCGACTAGAACACGATCAGATTATTAGTCTTTACCCCCAATCATGCTATAGTTTACCTCTTATATAACCATAAAAAAGAGAATAAACGGTGCGCCAAAACCTACTACGTGCAGACAGCAATTTATTAAGTTACCCCATTCGAGAAGTTGTTTTAATTGGTAAACAATTAGAGCAATTAGGTGATTTTTCTATGCTTTGGGAAAATATTGGAGACCCTGTATCCGCAGGTGAAGCAGTACCCAACTGGATGAAGGAAGTTACTCAAAAGCATATTGCTAAGGATGAAACGTTTGCCTATACAGATTCACGTGGCTTTGTCGATGCGCGTCAGTTTGTTTTAGATAATTTCTCCAGCAATAAAGTCTGTACGCTGGATGATATTTTATTTTTTAACGGTCTTGGGGAGGCAATTAATAAAATACTCAACAACTTACCGCGTGAAGTTCGTGTATTAGTTCCCTCTCCGACCTACCCTTCACATGCAACGGCAGAAGCAATGCATGCAGGTTGTGATTTTATTTCTTATAGCTTAAACCCTGCCAACGATTGGGAGCCTGATTTAGAAGAAATTGAGAATAAAGTTAAATATAACGACCATGTTGTCGCTATTTTGGTGATTAACCCAAACAACCCCACAGGCAGTGTTTATAAACGCGAGACATTAGAAAAAATAGTTGATATTGCAAGGCGTTACGACTGTTTTTTAATCTTTGATGAAATTTACCATCACATGACCTTTGAAGGCGTGCAAATGACGCTTTTACATGAAATTATTGGTGATGTACCTGGTTTAAGTCTAAAAGGAATTAGTAAGGATATTCCTTGGCCTGGTTCACGTTGTGGTTGGGTCGAAATTTATAATGCGGAAAAAGATGATAGCTTCCGTGATTACATGAAAATGATTTTACTCGCGAAGATGTTAGAAGTTTGCTCTACCACCCTACCCCAAGTTATTTTGCCGCATCTCTATGCGCACCCTAAATATGAAGACTATTTAGCTTCTCGCTTAAATAAATATGAAAAACGTGCTGATGAAGCCTTTGCATTTTTTAACAATCTACCTCAAGTACGCGTCAACAAGCCAAAAGGTGTTTTCTACTTTGTGGTTGAGTTACTAGACCTACCCTATGCGAAACTCAATGCAATAAATAAATCTGTACGCTTATTTTTAGATGATTTATTAAAACAACATCACGTCACTGAGGACTTTCAGTTTTCTTATGAGTTAATGGGTTCTAAGGGTGTTTGTGTCGTGCCGTTAACAGGTTTTGGTAGCAACATAAATGGCTTTCGCATGACTTTATTACAAGAAAATGATGCTATTTTTACGCAAACTTTAGCAAAAATAGGCGAAGCTATTAACGAGTATTATCAATAATGATCTCAAACCTAGGCTTACAATCCATCCTTGGAAATTTTGAAATAGAAGATAAAATAATTGATTATCATAGTTTTATGGCGCGTTTTTATAATTTTTGTTTAGAAGAAGGCATGACACCAGGAAAAATAGTCCCCTCTCGTGCTTTTTGCTCCGACGAAAGCCAAGGGCTACCGATTATTCTTATCAGCAAACACTTTGGTGCCTTTCCTTTTGATCATGGTTTAGTCGGGGGGCTCATGGCAACAAGTCGTCACAGCCCTCATGCTCATCATGGTCAGGATCTTGCGATTATCCAAGCCAGCCATGTGGGGTATGATCCTAGCTCTGAAACATTCGGCATTTACCGCCGCATACAAACGAGCGACCAACAGTTTTCAGCTAACTGCGGAATGATCGATCATATACTGGAGTGGTATCGTAATGAATATAATTTTGCCAGTGAGAATATACTCTTACACCGCACAGAAGAAGGTAGTTTCGTTACTATCGACAAGCAGTTATTGAGCCAAGAATATGATGAAGGCTTATTTTTAAAGCTAAAAAGTATTATTGAGCTAAAAGAGGCAACTCAAGAGTTAACAAGGTCTATTCAAGTGCTTAGCACTAGCAAACGCTATACCGTCTCTAAAGATTTTAAAGCCTATTTGAGTGAGCGAGATTTCTCATGGCCAGATACACCGCAAGCAATAGGAAAGTACCTAAAACCTAGCTTATTTGAGTACAAACGCAATACTGATAATTGCCACCAAATAGAGCAAAATATTTATCCTTTTATCACGTGGATAGTAACCTCAAAAGAACCGATGTTAAGTGCTGCTGAGATAAATATACAAGTTGAATTTGATCGTGCTTACCGCTCTATCGTACGCGAAGAAAGTTATCATCGTCGAAACTTAATCTATATTGCAGGCTTAAATATTGATTACTCTCCTGACGATGAACATTCTTTTGCACAAACTCAATTTGTACCATGGGCAGCCTATGTGCAACATGAGAATGGTGAACATACTATTTTAGAACAAAATGAACTATTTGAACGACTAATGCAGTGCTCTGATACTAACCCTGA
>CAZQTJ010000053.1:0-4894 GCA_964596035.1 uncultured Cocleimonas sp.
TTACAGCAGAATGGCTAATGTGTGTAATGACCGTTGCTCTGGTGCTGGCTTGTTTGCGTAAGCGTACATTTTTTCCGTTGACATATCCCCAGCCTTTCGTTGCTGTTTTATCTTGCCCACTACCATTAAAAATAAAATTGGCAGGGCCGCAAATGCTGCCATTAATTTGTTGGTAATATTTTGTGTCTATTATTTTTTCTAGGTATTTCCAAGGTTGCTTGCCTAAGCGAGAAATAATTATTTCAAATTGTTCTGCTATAGGAGCGCCTTCTTTACAGATTAGACCTTGGCAATGAAATTGAGGCGAGAGGACATTTTTTAGCGCTCTGCTGTTTTTTCGATGAGCATACAGACTGATTAGTCGAGTGAAATTTTTGAAGTCTGTTGTCGGAGTATAAGGGTAGTCAATAGAGATTTTATTATTGATAATAAGCTGGCTGAAAGGCGGGCGCTGAGGTTTTGCTATGCTTCTTTGGATAACATTAACAGGGGGTGTTTGGGTGAAAGCATTCGTTGCTTGCTGGCTTGTCACGGTCTTGTCATCATCTGAGCAAGCACTTAGAAATATGGTAAAAATAATAAAAAAGCCGCGAATCCTTGCGGCAGAATGACATCCACTTTCTCTCATTCCATTGCCTCTATATTAATTCCTTAACACATCCCGCATCCGTTGCGAGTGAGGTTGATTATAGGCGGGTGCTTTCGAAAGCCATGCTAATACAGATAAAGCCCCATAAGGAGGCTTACTAATGGTAGGTTGTGATGTGTTGATGATGTACTAGCGCGGAAATTCAAACGTATCAGGGAGTATAAAGATACGCTCTAATTCTTCATTGTTGTCATCTAAGCGCAGATAGCATTGTGGAAAATCCAACGCTGGGTAGTTTGATAGCATAGGGTATTGCTGTAGTTGCTTTCGACTTAAACTGGCTAACCAATCTTGCTTGTCGATAGGGGTTATTTTTAGTTGATTATTTACAGTTGTATGGCTTCTGATCCAATGACCTCTAAGGTGGTTCTTAGCAATACCTAAAGGCGCAGTGTTTGAACCTTTAGGGTAAAATAGCCGACCTTTTAAGATGCAATGACGCGCATCAACAGGGTAGGGGAAGTGTTCGGGATATTTTTTACTTAATTGGGTTTGATGTTGTTTTAGGTGGGCTACTTTTTTTCCTAATTGATCGCTGATTGTTGTGCCAAACCAGCGGTAAGGATCGTTTAAATCTTCTGTGCCAAGGTAGAATTTAACCGCGACCTCAAGGTGGATAAGGTGTGAGTTGCGTAAATCTTTAATAATAAAATCAATTTCCCCTAAGGTTTTGCCTTCTGTCATCAGCTGTTTGTTTTGTAATAGTATTTCATAGTTTGGGCTGAGGGTGAGCCAGAAAAATACCAACGCTTCAAAGCGCAAGCCTAAGCGTCGGCTTTTTAAACTATCTAAATGATCTAATAAAGGCTGAGGGTTTTTATCTAGCTGTTGCAAAGCAGGGAGGCAGTCTTGATATTCTTGAAGACTCTCTTGATTATTCCACCAGTGGGTATGATTAAACTCACCTGAAACAAGCGGAGGACTAGCAATAATCCATGCAAGATCTCTTACACATTGATGTTTAAAAGAAGTTTCAGGAAGATTGTTCATGCTATTATTTGCTTTTAGTTCATTAAATAAGGTTACGATTTTGAAAAAACAACGCTTTCATTATCTCGATGTGGTACGTGGCATCGCTATTATCTTAATGGTAATTTACCATTTTAGTTTTGATCTTGATAATTTTAATTATATGCAGATTGATCTGGATAACAGTCTAGGCTGGCAAAGCTTTCGGGCGGTTATCGTGACCTTGTTTTTAACCACAATGGGTATGAGTTTGGCGTTGACGCACGCTAATGGTATCTGCTGGTCGTGTATGAAAAAACGTACTTTGCTGTTAGGTGGTGCATCGATATTAGTGAGTGTAGGCAGTTATTTGCAGTTCCCCGAGTCATGGATTTATTTTGGTATTTTGCACTTTATACTCTTTGCCTCATGGTTGGGGCTTCTTTTTGTGGGTAAACCGCTTTTATCGTTAATGACAGCGCTTGTCATTTTAATTGGCTCCTATTTTGGTTGGTTGCATACACAGCTTTTATTTGACTCGGTGAAGTATATCTTGCATTTGCCGATATACTATACAGAAGACTTGGTTAATATATTCCCTTGGTTTGCGCCTGTATTAATCGGTATTTTTATTGTGGGTAAAGGCTGGCATGTTTATCCTCAGTTAGCACCTAGTTTTATTAGCCAAAAAATAGCGTTTATGGGGCAACATTCTTTATTAATTTACTTGCTACATCAGCCGTTATTATTTGGGGTGTTTTTGTTGGTTGCTAAATAGCTTAATGTTTTTTGAGATAATCCACCCATTGTTTAAATAGCTGTTCATCAGGCGATATAATAACCGAGCGGGGTGTCATGGACGCTCTAAAGACATCCTCGCCTTCGAGTGTACAGGCGTAGCCACCTGCCTCTGATAGTATTAATGTGCCTGCGGCTAAGTCCCATAGTTTCATGCCGCCATGTAAATAGGCGTGTCCTCTGTTGGCTGCCATCCATGCCCATTCGAGTACGCATGCACCAATATTGCGTTGTGATTTATAAGGTGCATTGAGCATAAGTTGTTGTGCTAGCGCAGGCTTTAAGCGTTTTAAATCAACAATGGCAATGGCTTTATCGAGTGTGAAACCGCTGGGTTTACAGTGTATTTGTTTGCCATTGAGGTATGCGCCTTTTCCTTTAATCGCGCTAAACATTTCGTCGCGTAATGGGTCGTAGCTAATGCCAATCACGACTTCTCTATTTTTGATTAAAGCTAAAGAGGTCGCAAATAAAGGAATGCCCGCTGCAAAATTACTCGTGCCATCTAAAGGGTCTAAGCACCAAAGTTGATTGCTTTTTTGTAGCAATGCCTCTTGTTGTGCTAACTCCATCTCCTCGCTTAAAAAGTCAATTTCTGGCCAGTTTTCTAATAAACTTTGTTGAATGCGTTGGTCAGCAGATAAATCAGCTTCTGTCAGTAAGCTGCCGTCTGATTTGATGGAATATGAAATTTTGTTAAAGCGGGGTAGTATTTCTTCAATGGCGACTTGACGGATGATATTTTCTAGCTTTTTAATGTCGGGGAGCATAATTTTTCCTTAGTGCGGTATAATAGGTGGTTTTATTTTTACAGTAGTTGTATTAGGCATGGCTAGTATTTTGTTTCTTTTATTTTTAGGCTTAATCGTATGGTTTTGGATTGATTCTGTTCGCGCTAAAGAGCAAGCAATGCTGTCATCTGCACGTGCTTGCGAGGAAATTCAGGCACAGTTTTTAGATCAAACCGCTTCTTTGAAAAGTATTAGATTCTCGCGTAATAAGCATGGCAGAGTGATTTTCCAGCGTATTTATAATTTTGACTTTAGCCATGATCGTGAAGAGCGTCAACAAGGTCGTGTGATTATGAGTGGCTTGCAAGTAAAAGAGATTCAGCTTGATAATGGCGAGGGTACAACTATTTTATAAATCGTTCAGTCGATAAATTATGCCAGACGGAAAAGCCGTCTTTCTGCCTGAAGATCATGTAAACCTCCAAGCCTTGTTTTTTTGCATAAGTTTTGCCTTTTTTTTCTCCTAACACCATGATGGCTGTTGCCTGAGCGTCTGCTATCATGGTCGATTGATGTAAAACAGTGACGGATGCTAATTTATGGGTGATGGGTCTACCTGTTTTAGGATTAATGGTATGCGAATAACGTATGCCCTCTTTTTCATAGTAATTACGATAATCTCCAGACGTTGCGACGGCAATATCGTCAAGCTTTAAGCCTTGTTGTACTGTGCGGTTTAAGGTACTTGGCTTTTCAATGGCTATCTTCCACTGCTTATTTTGTTTGTTTTTTCCTTGAACACGAATTTCCCCGCCTATTTCAACTAAGAAATTTTGCAGTCTTTTTGCTTTTAAGAATTCAGCCAATTTATCGACAGCATAGCCTTTTGCTATGGCGGAAAGATCAATGGTCAAGTTGGGGATTTTCTTTTGTATCGCAGCAGGATGTTGCTGCGTTTTTAATAGTTGATAGCCCACTTTTTTAAGTTGTTGCTCAATTTCGGTTTGTTTGGGAAAGTTGTTTTTTTTTGTGGGACCAAAACCCCATAGATTTACCAATGGCATAACGCTTATATCAAATGCGCCTTGGCTACTTTGACTGATCTTTTGGGCGGTATTGATCAGTTTAAGAAATTCGTTGGAGACGGCAAACCAGTCCTGAGAAGCAGAGCGGTTAAATTGTGAAATTGTTGAGTCAGGAATGTAGGTGGACATTTCCTGATTGATTGCCTGTAGCAAGCGATCAATTTCAACTTTTAGCTGTTTTTGATTGAGTTTATTACTGATCGTCTGGGGGATTAATGGGATGTTGATATGATATTGTGTCCCCATTGTGTTGCCTTGCAAGCGTATTTCTTGTGACTTGTTTTCTAGCTCGCAAGCTGTTGTGCCAATCAATAGAGCGATATAGGCAACAACAAGAATGAGGTGTTTAGAAATGTAAGGTAGGTAGTTGAACGTCACGCGAACCACGTATTACGGTTATATTTAAGTCACTTGCACCTGAGATTTCACTCATTAACATCAAGCCTTTTTCTGCACTATCCATTTGAATTCCATTGACTTCTTTAACGACATCACCATTACGCAGTCCGAGCTGGCGGAAGAAGCGGCGTTGTTTTCCGGGTCTAACGCGAAAACCTAGAAAGGTTCCATCTTTTGAGAAAGGTTCTGCTGTGGCAATTTCCATTAATTTGGCAGGATTTGCCATAACTTGCTCTCTAAATGCTGCCATATTTTTTATTGAAGGGGCATTGGCATTGGCTTTG
>CAZQTJ010000053.1:4994-9143 GCA_964596035.1 uncultured Cocleimonas sp.
TTGGCATTGGCTTTGTTTGGTTTTTGAATGCCTGCTTTGGGCATAAAGGGTTTTACTGCGGGCATGATAGGAGGAGCCGTTGACATGGAGGGGGAATTGGCTTCTGGATTGCTTGTTTTTAGCATTGCATTTGCTGGTATTGCCACACCTTTGCTTGCTGTAGCTGTAGAGGTTTTTGGTAAGAGGAACTCTTCTATCTTTCCATGATTGTTAATGGCAACTTTTTCTGTTGTGACGTTGTTTATAATAATTTTATGGTCTTTATCGAGAGCATCACCAACCGCATAGACCTTTTGTGCCCCTCCGTTAAAAGATAATAAAGCGTAGCCTGACGTTTTTTTGTTGTAGGACATAATGCCGTGGAGCTTTATATTGAGCTTAGGTGCAGCTACAACAGGGGGAGGGGTATTTGCTGCTTTAGGAGCCGTGTATACAACGGCTTTCTTTTCGACCTTGCCAAACAAATGTTGGTCTGCAATTACTTTTCCGTAGTTTACCTGTTTTTTAGGTTTTGTAACCGTGCTGTTAATAGCGGTAGGGGCTTGAGGTGCAATATTTTCTGTGGGTGTTAACAACATCCATAGTAATTTTGCTAAGGTAATGCCAAGTAAAATAACCAGTAAAGTGGTTAACCACTGGGGTATTTTTTTTAATTGTGGGTAGTTTTGAGTAAGTGTCATTTTATTATTTATAGTCGTTTTGGAAGGTTCTGATAGACTTTATCAGAACTTCTTTAGGTTGTTTCCGAATATTGATAATAATCCTTATACCAATTAACGAAATTTTTAACACCTTGATCTAAGTCCATAGTCGGGTGATAGTTTACATCTGTTACTAAATCTTCTATATCTGCGTAGGTTTCTGGTACGTCGCCTGCTTGTAAAGGTAAAAAATTGATTTTTGCTTTAATGCCAAGGTGCTTTTCAATAGATTGTATATAGGTCATTAATTCTATCGGTTTTTGATTGCCAATATTATATATTTTCCACGGTGCAGGGCTACTAGCTGGGTCAGGGTTTGCGCCATCCCATTTAGTATTTCCTTTAGGTGGCTTGTCTAAAACACGAATCACGCCATCGACAATATCATCAATATAGGTAAAGTCGCGACGGTGTTTACCATAGTTATATACATCAATTTCTTCACCTGCGACCATTTTATGGGTGAACTTTAGCATCGCCATATCAGGGCGACTCCAAGGACCATAAACCGTAAAAAACCGTAACCCTGTTGTGGCTAAATCGTACAGATGAGAATAGCTATGCGCCATGAGCTCATTTGATTTTTTCGATGCAGCATACAGTGAAACAGGGTGGTCTACATTGTCATGCACAGAAAAAGGCATCGACTCATTTAAGCCGTAAATAGAGCTAGATGAGGCGTAAACGAAATGTTTGACTTTATTGTGACGACAACCTTCTAATAAGTGTGCAAAGCCTGTGATATTGCTTTCAACATAGGCTAAAGGGTTTTCTAATGAATAGCGTACCCCTGCTTGTGCGGCAAGGTTGATAACCGCATCAAATTGCTCATCAATAAATAAGCTTTCCATGCCTTGACGGTCTGCAATGTCTTGTTTTATGTAACGAAATAGGGCTGATTTTTTGCTCTTTTTAATACGCTGTAAACGTGCCTCTTTTAATGATACATCGTAATAGTCATTGAGGTTATCAATGCCTATTACCTCATCCCCACGTTGCAATAGCTTCTCTGCTATTGCTGAGCCAATAAATCCTGCAACTCCTGTCACTAAGACTTTCATTTATTTTTATCCTTTATTATTGTGCAGCCCCTTAGAGTTAGCCGATAACTCAATCAATTAATAACTTAGCTACTTCTTGATATTTCTCGGCTGATTTTTCTAAAATTTCTTGGGGGATAGTAGGTCCTGGAGACGTTTTATCCCAGTTTAGTGTTTCTAAGTAATCACGAATAAATTGTTTGTCAAAAGAAGGCGGGCTGATACCTTCTTGATAAGAGCTTGCTGGCCAAAAGCGTGATGAGTCGGGCGATAATATCTCATCAATTAAAACCAGTTCGTCGTTATCATCTAGTCCAAATTCAAATTTAGTATCGGCAATAATAATGCCTTTCTCTAAGGCGAAGTTGGCTGCCTCATTATAGAGTTGCATACTGACATCACGTACTTGATTCGCTAGTTTTTCTCCGATAAGCGATACCATTTTGCCGAAATCGATATTTTCATCATGTCCGCCGACATCTGCTTTTGTTGAGGGTGTGAAAATAGCTTCTGGGAGTTTGCTGGCTAGTTGTAAATTTTGTGGTAAATCAATACCGCAAACTTGTCCTGTTTGTTGATAGTCTTTCCATCCTGAACCTATCAAATAGCCTCTTACGATAGCCTCTACAGGTAGAGGGCGCAGTTTTTTTACAAGCACACTGCGTGAGGCTAACTGGGTGACTTCATCTGCGGATAAACCAATATCGTTCAGTGTCAGTGAACTGAAATGATTGGGGATAATATGTGCCAGTTTTTTAAACCAGAAGTTAGATACCGTCGTGAGTACCGCGCCTTTCTCTGGGATAGGGTCTGGTAGTACGACATCAAAAGCCGATAAGCGATCCGTGGTGATAATCAGCATGTGTTGCTCATCAATATCATAAATATCGCGCACTTTTCCGCGTGTTATGAGGGGTAAGTTTTCTAAATTGGTTTCAAAAATAGCAGTGTTCATGAGGTGATGTCATTCTTTAAATTTGAGTAGATAAAAGGCTGAAACTTCATTTACCAGAAAGTGCCGATAATATCAGGTTTTCTATTGTTAATACGAGCTTTGCGGAGGGTTAATGCTTTCGTAATAATTATCTTGAATATTCCCCATTAGTCAGCGTTATATTACGTTTCAAGCTATATCTATTACAATGTATGTCAACTCACGGTTTGTTATCGTGAAATTTCAAATAAAAATAATGATGAGGCAAATACAATGAAATTTCTCCCCTTAGTTACAATTTCATCTATCGCATTAGTAGGAATGATGAGTACAGCTCAAGCAGGTGATTTCAACTACAATTATATCGAAGGTGGTTATTCAAATTACAATGTTAAAGAGGTCAGTAGTGCGTTTAGTGCTGGCGGGTCTTATGGCGTGACAGAGAATGTCAATATTATTGGTAGTTACTCAAAAGCTAATTTTGATACGAATAGCTCAGTAGATACAAGTTTAAATCAATATTCTGTCGGTGCGGGCTACCATATGCCTATTGCACCACAGACTGATATTTTAGCAGATGTTTCGTATCTTAATATGGAAGCAGAGGCTAGTACGAATGGCATAGCGTTTAGTGCCAGCAAGGGTGGTTATGGTCTAGGTGTTGGAGTGCGCCATCAGTTAACAGATAGTGTCGAGGCTAATGCGCGTGTTGCATATATGAGTATTGATAATACGTCAGATACAGCGGTTTCAGTTGGTGGTCGTTACAATATCAACAAAGCGATGTCAGCAGGTCTTGACTTAACCACAGTCACAGACAAAGGTCCTGAGATTATTACAAGCTCCCTACGTTGGAACTTTTTATAAAATTAGCGTGAATGTAAAAATATTTACGTGATATATAAAAGGGCATCCCTATTGAATTAGAGATGCCCTTTTTTGTTGCGCTATATTTTATCTGTGGTGAACAACAGTATGTAATACACGATGCTTTTCAAAGTACACCGTAAAATTGCCATATTCCCAGCGTGTAATGCGAGGGTTTTTATTGGTGACTTTGCCTTTTGATCTGCTAATACGTTTGGCTTTACCATAACGCAAGCGAACATGTTTCATGGTGCTACCACGTTTTGGGGTGTTGGCATTTTTTGCAATACTTGCGTGATGTCCAACACTAAGAATATCTGCATGACTCATAAGAGGTGTTAGCATGATGCTTGTGGCTAAGATTAGGGTTTTTATTTTCATTTTTATATCCAATAGGGTTTTATTATTGAAGTTAGAGGGCGTGTTTCGTTACACATTGTTAATATCGCTATGGGGGTAGCTTGTATTAAGCTTGAAAATTAATATTCTAACCTGAATCCGTGAGGGTAATGCGGATTCAGGTTAAAGATCGAGAAACCTAAATAAATTAATTTCCATTCCTCTATAATCGGCAACTATGTTTAAACCTTTAGAATTATTTATCGGC
>CAZQTJ010000054.1:0-9131 GCA_964596035.1 uncultured Cocleimonas sp.
ATTTAACAGAAAGACAATGGGGCGCAATCGCTCATGCCGCTGCTGTATTAGGGATTCTACTGCCAATGGCTTTGGTTTTAGGACCGATGATTATTTGGATGATAAAGAGAAATGAAAGTCCCTTTGTTGATGCTCAAGGTAAAGAAGCGGTAAATTTTCAGCTGACTATATTAGTCACGTCTTTTGTTTTAATTCTCTTGGCAGGTATTACGAAAATATTTTTTATTATTTCAGCGGTGGTGCTTGCTGTAGGCATGATATTTGGCGCGGTTGCGGCGCTAAATGTTTATAAAGGTAAGGATTATCGCTACCCTTTTGCTGTGCGATTGATTAAGTAGATGGGCACACTGCTACAAAATACGCCCAAAACCCCATGAGAACGCCTGTTTTAATTTATCTGTCCCGCCTATTCTAACGCCATGAAACATGAGTTCTGCCATTTTTGTAGCACCACGAATACGTGCTACGTCTATCATTAACTCGGCATCGGCAATTAAGCGTTCAACCTCTTCTCCTGGATACCCAGCCCAGTATTTAAGGTCATGCAAAAAGCAGGCTTCGTAGATGTTTTTACCGCCTGTCATATCGGGCCACATGGTGCAACCATCACTTACAAAACCTTGTGCTGGCGGGTCTTTTTCTATCTTTTCCCACAAATCATGCAAGCAATAGTATTCACATATTTGCTTGATCCTTTCTAAGGAAACGTCTTCATTGATGGCGGGTAATTTCATTATTTCGTCTTGTTTTTAGGTAAATATTGCGTCCAATCGTGCTCATTTCCACCAATGGCGAAGAAGAAGGGATTAAGCAAGGAGTCTTTTGTGTTATAGAGCAAGGGACTCATATCTATTTTAACCAAACGACCACCTGCTTCATTGACGATACAATGTGCCGCGCCTGTGTCCCATTCTGATGTCCACCAAAGACGTGGATAAATATCAGCGATACCTTCCGCTACATAACACATTTTTAAGGAGCTACCTGTACGAATAATGTCATGCTCACCCACAGCTTCAATAAAGGTCAATAGATCACCTTCTGCATGAGAGCGACTAATAGTCAGGGTGGGAATATCGGGCAAAGAGCGGACATTAATTTTCTCGCCCTGCTGTTTTTGCGAGTCTTTATAAGCGCCCAGCCCCTGACATGCGTAATAGCTCACATCAAAAACAGGCGCATAAATAACCCCCAATATTGATTGATGATGATGAATTAGTGCAATGTTTACTGTAAACCCATCACGACGCTTGACAAATTCTTTAGTGCCATCGAGAGGGTCAACTAACCAATAAGTATCCCAACTAGCGCGCTCTTCAAATGGTAGTGCTGTCTCTTCTTCTGTCAAAATAGGAAAGTCACCTGCCAACTGACTTAACGCTGCAATAATATGTGTATTAGCAGCTAAGTCGGCTTCTGTTACAGGTGATTTGTCTTCTTTGTAGTCCACCTTAAAATCACGGTTGAAAATTTCCATTATCTTCTCACCCGCTTCAATGGCGATGCGTTTAACGTCGGGTAGAAGTTCTGGCAATATTGTCTTTAATGCTTCTGTTTTCATACTTTGGGCTTACCTTATTTTAAGTTTAATAATTGCTTGGCTAAAAATAATGCTGCTAAACTGCGCCCTTCTGAAAAGTCATCTCTTGCTATTAAGGCATCGGAGTCATTGATGTTCCACTTTACTACTTCCAACTCTTCTGGCTCATCACCCTTTTCTCGATGCGGACTTAAATCTTGCGCTAGTATAATATGAGTCACATGCCCCATATAACTAGGCGCTAAACTCAAGGCTTTCATCATGGTTAGCTTGGCTGATTCGTAACCTACTTCTTCCATAATTTCGCGGTTAGCAGCTTCGAGAAAGTCTTCGCCCGCTTCTACTTTTCCTTTTGGAAAACCTAGTTCGTAGCTTTCTGTTCCTGCTGCGTATTCTCGAATTAACAACATCGTTTCATCGTCTAACATTGGTACAATCAATACTGCACCATGTCCTCGACGCATTAAGCGTTCATATTCACGTTTTTCACCATTTGAAAACTCTAAATCTAAGGCTTCGACCGCAAATAAACGACTGCTGGCAACCACGGTTTTTTGATGTATAGTCGGTTTTTTCATGGGATTCCTTAGGATTTATATTGTGCTAGAAAAAATTTCCATTGACTGGAATATAATCGAAACTGTCTTTCTCGATATGGATGGTACGCTACTTGATTTACATTATGATAATCATTTTTGGCTGGAGTATGTTCCCATTCAATATGCTAAAAAACATCAGCTAGATATAGACGACGCAAAAACACAATTAAGAACACGTTATAGTAGCTTTAAAGGCACGCTTAACTGGTATTGCATCGACCATTGGAGTAAGCAACTGGATATGGATATTCCTGCGCTAAAATTAGAAACCGCTAACCGTATTAAGATTCGTAAGAATGTAGAACAATTTCTTAAATTTCTCCAGCAACAAAGCAAACACATCATACTCTTAACCAATGCTCACCCCAAAACTATTGCAATAAAATTTCAACACACGCCGATTGAGTCGTATTTTGACAAAATAATCACATCACATGATATTGGTTTAGCAAAAGAACAACAGGGTTTCTGGGATAAATTACATCAATGCATTGATTTTAAAGTTGAAAACAGCTTGTTTATTGATGATAGTTTAGATGTTTTACGCACGGCTAAACAACATAATATCGCTCATTTATTAGCGATTCATCAGCCTGACTCACAACAAAAACCCTTAGATACAGAGGAATTTACCGCGATAGAGTGCTTTAAACAGTTATTTTAGAGTAAACTTTAATGATGCAGGGGATAGTTAGGATACTAGAAAGAAAGGAATAAGATCATAAAAATTGCAGATTGGAGGACATAATATCAACCAATCTGCGAATAGTAATTTAGCCAACAATCAAACTATTATTGGAAAAATCACTAAATATCAGCCTTTAAGGCTTCTTTGGTGTCTCATAAGGAACTTCTTTCTGAAAAGACTCCCAAATTGTTTCATACCCTACGAAACCTGGGCCTTTAATTTCGTGTTGACGAGTTTTTAAATAACTTGCTGTTCCTTCAGGAACTTTTGGTCTTGATCCAGCTGGAGCGCTCATATAAATCACCTTTAGTTTAAAAATATAATGAGATACCCGTTACACAATGTTGTAACTAAAAACCATCTCAGCCCTGCATTTTTCCATCTTTTGACTCAAAGATAAAGTAATAAATAGATAAAGAAAATACTATAAAACTGGCTTATATCACCATACAGTGGGCGATTAGATCATCATCCTCTTTAGAGTTCCTTATAACAACACCTTCTCAATCCCACCATCTAACACTTTAGCAACAAACTCTTCATTCCATTTATCTCCATGCAAATGCTTCATCATTTCTACCACGATATAGTCGGTTTCCATGCCCATATCATCTTGATAACGTGATAAGCCTTGCACGCAGGCGGGGCAGTTAGTGAGTATTTTCGCCGTGCCTTTTTTCGCTTTCGTTTCACCTGTTAAGGATTGCAGGCTTTGCTCTAAGCTTTCTTGTTTGCGGAAGCGTAACTGGCTGGCTACATCGGGTCGGCTGACGGCAAAAGTGCCTGCTTCTCCACAACATCTGTCCGTTAAAGCGACATCTTGTCCCATCAGATCAGATGTGAGTTTTACAGGGTCGTAGTTTTTAACGGGCGTATGACAAGGGTCGTGGTAGACGTAGTTCATGCCTTCCACGCCCTCTAGTTTTACATCTTTTTCGAGCAGATATTCGTGAATATCTAATAAGCGACAGCCTGTAAATATTTTTTCGAACTCATATTTTAATAGCTGATCCATACACGTTCCGCACGATACCACGACGGTATTGATCTTCAGATAGCTGAGTGCTTGAGCAATACGATGGAATAACACCCGATTATCGGTGGATATTTGCGTGCCTTTTTCTAAGTCACCCCCTGCATTTTGCGGATAACCACAACAAAGATAGCTCGGGGGTAAGACGGTGGTTGCACCTGTTTCATACAGCATGGCGATGGTTGCCATACCGACTTGAGAAAAGAGACGCTCTGAGCCACAACCAGGAAAATAGAAAACAGAATCACCCACTTGTTTGCGCTTAGGGTCGCTTAGAATAGGCACAATATTTGCGTCTTCCAAGCCTAATACCGCGCGTGTGGTTCGCATAGGGACACCCGCTGGCAATGGTTTTTTCACAAACTGAATAATTTGTTCTTTTATAACGGGCTTCCCTGTGGTGGCTTTGGGGATTTCCTTTTTTAATAAACCTAAAGACTTAAACAGATAATGCCCGACGCGCTGACTGGCAAAACCAGCTTGAATCATGCCGACACGCATGAGTTTTATCATGGTGGGGTTGGTCATGTTCAAAAACATCATCGATGCCCATGTCACGATGCTGCTTTTCTTTTTCTTACGATCACGCAGAATATTCCGCATACGCACGCTAACTTCGCCAAAGTCGATATTAACAGGGCATGGGTTCAGGCATTTATGGCACACCGTACAATGATCAGCAACATCATTCATTTCATCAAAATGATGCAAAGAAATACCTCGGCGTGTCTGCTCTTCGTAGAGAAAGGCTTCGAGTATTAAGCCTGTTCCAAGAATTTTATTACGTGGCGAGTAGAGCAAATTGGCGCGAGGAATGTGCGTATTACAAACAGGTTTACATTTACCACAACGTAGGCAATCTTTTATATCATCGTTTAAAGCGCCTAACTCATTATGCTCCAGCAATAAGGCTTCGCGCTCGACGAGACGCAGCGACGGCGTATAAGCATTCTGCAAGCCTGAGTTGGGCATGAGTTTGCCACGATTAAAATGTCCCTTGGGATCAACTTTTGCTTTGTAACGCGCAAAGTCCTCGATAATTTTATCATCAAGATAATGCATTTTGGTTAAGCCGACACCATGTTCGCCAGAGATAACGCCATCTAACTCATGTGCTAACGCCATAATTTCATCAACAATACTTTCTGCTGCTTGCATCATCTCGTAGTCATGCGAATTAACAGGAATATTGGTATGAATATTGCCGTCGCCCGCGTGCATGTGTAGCGCAACAAATAAGCGACTAGAGATAACCTGTTGATGCACTTTATCGAGTGTTTCACGCAAGGGTTGCAACTCGCCCCCGACAAAAATATCGCCTAATGGACGTTTAATTTCTTCACGATAAGAAATCACAAGGTCACGCCGCAATAAGAGATCAATAAGACGGTCGCCATCACGCTGTGCATTGCGGGCTTTTGTATCAAGCAATTTTGGATGATCAACCGCGAGGCTGTCAAAATTATCTAAAATACTCTTCCACTTGCTTGCAACATGATCTAATAGTTCTGTTGCATAGACTTTTTTGCATTGTAAGGTCTCGATATTAACCGCTTCGGCATCGTATTCTGAGCTTTTAAATAGCTCAGGGGTATCGCCATTAAATGCTTCTTTCATTGCCTCTATCAAGCGTAATTTATTGAGCATAGATTGGCGTATATTGATGCGCTCTATGCTTTCGCTATAACGAGAAAGGTTATGCAGCGGAATAACCACGTCCTCATTAATTTTAAAGGCATTGGTATGTGCCGCAATGGCGGCAGTACGCGCACGGTCTAACCAGAATTTATGACGCTCTGCGGGGCTTATGGCAATAAAGCCTTCTGCTTCTCGCGCTTTGGCTAATTTAACAACCTTTGCGGTTGCTTCGATGACTTTTTCTTCGTCATCAGAGACAATATCAGCAATTAAAAGCATTTTTGGCAAGCAACCACGCGCTGCTTTGGGCGTATATTTTACCGCTTTTATATAGCGTTCGTCTAAATGCTCTAAGCCTGATAACAACACATGCTCGTTGGTGTCTAAATAGTCTTTTATTTCGACAATCGCAGGCACTGCTTTTTTTAAGTCTGTCCCGTAAAACTCCAAACAAACCGTGCGTACCTGTTCTGGCATACGGTGTAAAATAAACTCTGCTGAGGTAATCAGCCCATCACAACCTTCTTTTTGAATACCAGGCAAACCACCTAAGAATTTATCGGTAACATCCTTACCTAAGCCCTCTTTGCGAAAAAATTTGCCTGAAAAGTTTAATTCTTCAGGCTCGCCTTTTTGTGTCACGCCATCTTTCTCATACTGTGTGACACGAAACTGCACCTTTTCTTGCTCGTGAATTTTCCCCAAGTTATGGTTAAGACGCTCGACGTTTATCCAGTCGGCATTTGGTGTCACCATTCTCCAAGAGACTAGATTATCTAAGGTTGTCCCCCACATGACGGCTTTTTTTCCACCTGCGTTCATGGAGACATTGCCGCCAATAGTAGAAGCATCTTGCGAGGTAGGGTCTACGGCAAAAACTAAGCCTGATGATTGCGCCTGATCCGACACTCTACGGGTAATCACACCTGCACCTGCGCGAATCACAGGCACTTTTTTAGTAACACCTTCTAAGTCATCGCGATAGCTAATTTTACTGAGTGATTCTAATTTTTCGGTATTAATCACCGCGCTCATAGCATCAAGTGGAATCGCACCGCCTGTATAGCCTGTACCGCCACCGCGAGGAATAACCGTCAAACCTAAAGAAATACAGGTTTGCACTAAAGCCGCAATTTCTTCTTCGCTATCGGGGGTGAGTACGACGAAAGGTAGCTCTACACGCCAATCGGTTGCATCTGTGACGTGAGACACGCGCGCCAATCCATCAAATAAAATATTGTCTTTGGGGGTAATAGCGCGGAATTTACGCTTAGCTTTTTTGCGTAGGTCGTGATAATCACCAAACCATTTGCCAAATTTGGTGATTGATTGCGCGCCAATATCGACCAGCTCAATGGTTTTTGCGTTACCATCTGCACGCTCTCGAATACGTTCTAGACGCTCTTGCATTGTTGAAATTAAAGAATTACGACGCTTCTGGTTTTTGAGTAAGTCATCCTGAATATAGGGGTTACGCATGACCATCCACATATCGCCTAATAACTCAAGCAGCATATGCGACGATAAACCCGTGGCTCTTTTTTCGCGTAGCTCTTCTAAAATCTGCCACGCTCTGTTGCCAAGTACACGAAGAACAATTTCGCGATCAGAAAAAGAGGTGTAGTTATAAGGAATTTCGCGATAAGGCTGAGTTTGAGGACTGCTCATGAGGCATACCAATTTAGTATAAAAGAATTTCAGAGAGGATAGTAAATTAGAATATCATTATATGACAATAACATTTCTCAAGAGGGTCTAATAACAACGCATTAATGGATCGTGGAAGTGGCCTCCATCGGCTGAAGTTCTTCGTTAATAAGCAACACGCCTATACGCACGTACTGGGATATATCGGCATAAGATGCTTCAGACTCATCGACATTATCAAGATCAAACTCTTCTTCCGCACCGATACGTGAAAAGTCGGTGATTAAATCCCGTGTATCTTCGGGTAGTTTGCCAAAATCTTTGATGCCACTCATCGCAATACCAAAAATAAAACCTCTGCACCACTCCTGTAAAGCTGCGATCCTTTTATCTAAAGGCTCGTCATCGTCAGGTAAACATAGCTCAAAACGCAAGTTACTATCTTGCATCTGGCTTTTTATTTCCTCAAACCAATCACCTAAAGACTTAATAACATCCGCAGGGGGGAGCGTTGACTCTTCTATTTCACCCATTACCTGCTTTATCCATGTAATTTTATCGGCTGCAGTATTTGCGACTAGCATCCCTGCTGCAATAGCATGGCTTTCTGCTACATCGTTGATGGCATTTACTTGTATCAACATCTCTTGTATTTCTGGAAATTCCATAAATCAACTCACCCACATACGTATTTTTTTAAAGATCAGCTATACTATCACTATGCATTTTTGACCTCTAGGAGGTTCTTAGGAACTCTTTTGATTAACGCCCCTTGCTCGCTGGGAATAAATGCATTTTATATGACTTATTGACCCATCCCCCCGCGTAAAGCTATGATGCACAATATGGATAACTACACAACCGACTCACGACTAAAAGAACAGGTTACTCAATTAGAGGAAAGCCTTACTTTATTGCTGTCTACCACTGAAAAATTATTTGAAGAAAATATTTCACTCAAACAAAGAGAACAGCAACTACTCTCTGAGCGTGCAGATTTACATAGCAAAAATGACAAAATTCGCGTGCAAGTAGAAGCAATGATTAGTCGTTTAAAAGCAATGGAAAAGGTTTAGGTAAAGCATTATGAGTAATGACACATCAAAAAAAGCAATACCTATTTCTGTGAGAGTGCTTGATAAAGAATATATGGTTGCTTGTCCTTCTGGAGAACAAAATTCCTTACTCTCTTCTGCAAAGCAAATAGATAAAAAAATGCGCAATATTCGATCATCAGGAAAAGTGATCGGCTCAGAGCGCATTGCTGTGGTCACCGCCTTAAACTTAGCGCACGAATTAAATACCGCCAGTGGTCAAGTTAAGGTTATCGATAAAGAGATCGTTAGTCGCATGGACGAGCTACAACAAAAAATAGACGCTACGCTTGCTCGTATTACCCCTCAAGAAGAATCAGAGTAGCCCCTCGCAAATGATTAACAATATTCTAATCGTTTGCATTGGCAATATCTGCCGAAGCCCTATGGGGGAAGGTTTACTGCAAGCAAAACTTCCTGAATTAAATATTTCATCCGCAGGTATTTTTGCCATGGTCGATTATCCTGCTGACCCTCATTCTATTGCCTTAATGGCAGAAAAAAATATTGATATTAGCTCGCACCTTGCACGACAAATTGATGACGAAATAGTAGCAAATGCTGATCTTATTTTGACGATGGAAAAGCGTCATAATAAAAAAATTCAATCCATGTTTGTTGGTACAACGGGCAAAGTTCATCTCATCGGAAAATGGCTAGATGACCGTGAAATTACCGATCCTGTGGGCAAAGATGAACGAACCTTTCGTATTGCGATGGAAAATATCGAAAAAGGCTTAGATCTTTGGGTAGACCAAATCAAGAAATCATCCTGAGCAAAGAATGTACGCGAAAACTGTTCTACGTAACGATTAGGATAATTCAAGTAGAAAAAATGTAAGCTCTCATAAACTGTAGGCAATACCACACTTTATTTGGAGAAGTCATTGGC
>CAZQTJ010000055.1:0-9106 GCA_964596035.1 uncultured Cocleimonas sp.
CTACTTCTACTTCTAAAATACAGCTTAATGCAGTGTCGCTGCTCTTTTCCATTCATTCAGTTCGTTTTGAATACTGGCTATCATTTCTGATTCTCTTTCTGCCGAGCCAAGTACAGGAAAACCGACGGTTTTGTCATGTGCTAAACGCAAGCATTCTTCAAGGTCTAAAATGGCTTGTTTTGTATCGCCTTTTTCTTTGAGGATGGCGGAGCGATTATAAAGGGTTTCTGCTTTTATGCTGTCATGCTCAGGTTTTAGCATGGCAAGGAGCTGATTGAAGTGCTCTAAAGTTTCATCGACACGTCCTAAGGCGGAGTTTGATACTGCAACGCCATAAACTGCGTCAATAGAGCTTGGGCTAATATCGGCGGCTTTCTTAAATAATGCCAATGCTTCCAAGGCATTTTCGGCAAACTTCTGCTTACCTAATGCACACAAAGACTGCACTTTGCTGATAACTTTCTCTGCTGTATTGAGGCTGTTATCACTTTTTAGCTCACTCACACGTTGTAGCTCTTCTTCTGAGGCTTCAAACGATAATGCAATGGCGGCTTTTAAGTCGATTATTGCTTCATCAATATTACCTAGCTCCACATTAACCAAAGCACGGTTATGATACGCAGCGGATATATCTAAGACTTCTTTTGGCGGAAGCAAAGCAATTGCAATATCAAGGTTGACTAGCGCTTCTTTATTTTTGCTTTGAAAAAATTGTACGGTGGCACAATTTAAGTAGCCTGCGGGAAATAATGGCGCGTTTTTGATAACCTGCTCAAACTTCATTTCTGCCGTGCCATAATCCTCATTAGAAATGTCATCCTTGCCACTATTCATTAATGTTGTCAGTTGTTCTGTGCTTAATGCCACTGCTTTATTCCTTTATGTCGTCTGTAATTGGTCGCTATTGAACGAAAATTTAGGGTAAATTAGCTTTCTTCGTCTTCTTTTTCTACCGCCTCGTTTTCTTCGTTTAGCTGGGCTTGTTGTTGCGCTAAAAATTGCTGTACATCATCATTATCCACACGCAAATAAATATCTTCAACCGCAACCGTTACATTAATCGAGTCAAAGGTAATGTCATCACCAAGAAAATGATAGGAAGATTGCCAGTTGTTGCTACGACGTTGCACATCAATTTCCGCAAAATCTTGCTCAATTAAAACGTACTCTTGCAGACTGTCAATGGCCAGATATTCTTCACGCTTCTCCGCTTTATCTTTTTTACGGGTACTTTTTGATAAAACTTCAATAATTAAAACAGGATTCTCACGCACATAGTCATCATTAGAGCTGTCATCATCGCAAATAACCATTACATCGGGGTAGCGGTAATGATTTTCGGTAGTTTTTAATAGCATATCACTACTAACTGGCTCACAAGGCGCTTCTTTTAAAGCATCCCATAATAGTGCAGACATGTTACGTACTAAGCGATTATGATTAAGTTTAGCCCCTGCCATTGCATAAACCTGTCCCTCGACATATTCATGTTTAATCTTACTGATACGCTCACCACTGAGATATTCTTCAACATCAATCGTGCTATCTATTTGTTCGGCTAACGCTAACATGACACTCATCCTCTCTTTCTTGATATTCAATCCATTATACCGTCTGTTTTTGTAAAGTTATATAAGCGACTCCATTGCGTTTTTAATCTCCCTAGCCCTTGCAATTCCATTCAATTCACGTATAAGTGCGGGACTAATAATTTTAATCATTCAATGAATCTTATGAATAAAACACAGCAATTAAAAGACCTTCTCGCTAAGAAAATTCTTATTATTGATGGCGCAATGGGTACGATGATCCAACGCCGTAAACTAGAAGAAGCCGATTACCGTGGCGAGCGTTTTGCTGATTATCACATGCCAATTAAAGGCAATAATGACTTGCTTGCCATTACCGCACCTGATGTTATTCGTGAGATTCATGAGGAATATTTAGAGGCTGGGGCAGATATTCTCGAAACCAATACCTTCAACGCGACCCGCGTGAGTATGTCGGACTACGAGATGGAAGATCTTGCCTATGAGTTGAATGTCGCAGGGGCAAAGTTAGCCAAAGAAGCAGCTGATAAATACAGCACACCTGACAAACCGCGTTTTGTTGCGGGTGTGCTCGGCCCTACCAGTAAAACCTGTAGTATGTCGCCTGATGTGAATGACCCTGGATTTCGAGCGGTTACTTTTGATGATTTAGTTGAGGATTATAGCGCTTCTACGCGTGGTTTAATCGAAGGTGGTGCGGATATTATTTTGATCGAAACGATCTTTGATACTCTTAATGCAAAGGCAGCCATTTTTGCCGTTAAAACAGTATTTGAAGAAGACGGTGTTGAATTGCCTATTATGATCTCAGGTACGATTACAGACGCATCGGGGCGTACACTTTCAGGTCAAACCACCGAAGCTTTCTACAATGCCTTAATCCATGCAGAGCCTATTTCTATCGGTCTTAACTGTGCGCTTGGTCCCGATATGTTACGCCAGTACGTGCAAGAGCTTTCACGCATCAGTAGCACGCACGTATCAGCTCATCCAAATGCGGGTTTACCGAATGAATTTGGTGAATATGATTTAGAGCCAGACGAAATGGCGCAACATATTAAAGAATGGGCAGATAGTGGCTTCTTAAATATCGTCGGTGGATGCTGTGGCTCAAGCCCTGCACACATCAAAGCCATTGCAGATTCAATGGCAGACGCTACTCCGCGTGTGCTACCAGATATTCCTGTTGAGTGTCGCCTTTCTGGTTTAGAGCCGTTTAATATTTCTAAAGACAGCTTATTTGTGAATGTTGGCGAACGTACCAATGTCACAGGTTCGGCGCGTTTTAAGCGACTGATTAAAGAAGGTGATTATGATACCGCCTTAGAAGTCGCTAAAGAGCAGGTCGAAAATGGCGCGCAGGTTATCGACATTAATATGGACGAGGGCATGTTGGAGTCAAAAGAGGCGATGGTGCGCTTCTTAAATCTCATCGCTGCTGAGCCAGATATTGCACGCGTACCGATTATGGTGGACTCGTCTAAATGGGAGATTATTGAAGCAGGTTTAAAATGCATTCAAGGTAAAGGCATCGTCAACTCTATCTCCATGAAAGAAGGCGAAGAAAACTTTATCCGTCAAGCAAAACTGATTAAACGCTACGGTGCTGCTGCGGTAGTCATGGCGTTTGATGAAGACGGTCAGGCGGATACTGAGGCGCGCAAAGTAGAAATTTGTACCCGTGCTTATAAACTATTAACCGAAGTGGTCAACTTCCCCCCTGAAGATATTATCTTCGACCCTAATATCTTTGCGATTGCCACTGGTATCGAAGAGCATAATAACTATGCAGTAGACTTTATTGAAGCCACCCGCACCATTAAAGAAACGCTACCTCATGCGATGGTTTCAGGTGGTGTATCGAATGTGTCCTTCTCCTATCGTGGCAATAATCCAGTGCGTGAAGCGATTCATGCGGTATTTCTGTATCATGCGATTCAAGCAGGTATGGATATGGGAATCGTCAATGCAGGACAATTAGTTGTACTGGATGATATTCCTCAAGAATTGCATGATGCGGTTGAAGATGTGGTACTTAACCGCAACGAAGAAGCCACCGAAACACTCACCGATATTGCACCAAATTATGTTGGTGACGGCAAACAAAAAGAAAGCAAAGCAGATTTAGAGTGGCGCAAGCTACCCGTTGGAGGGCGTTTATCTCATGCTCTCGTCAAAGGTATTGATGCCTTTATTGATGAGGATACTGAAGAGGCACTCGCAGAGTTAGGTCGTCCCATTCATGTTATCGAAGGGCCCTTAATGGATGGCATGAATGTGGTTGGCGACTTGTTTGGCAGCGGCAAAATGTTCTTGCCACAGGTGGTTAAATCAGCTCGCGTAATGAAAAAATCAGTCGCATGGTTAGAGCCACACCTCATTGCCGAAAAAGAAGGTTGTGAAGTGAGTAGCAACGGCAAAATTCTCATGGCGACGGTTAAAGGCGATGTGCATGACATTGGTAAAAACATCGTAGGAATCGTACTGCAATGTAATAGCTATGAGGTGATTGACCTTGGTGTCATGGTTCCTGCCGAGAAGATTTTGCAAGTCGCCAAAGAAGAAAATGTCGATATTATTGGCTTGTCGGGGCTTATTACCCCATCACTCGATGAGATGGTGAATGTAGGCAAAGAAATGGAACGTCAAGGCTTTGAAGTTCCTTTGCTTATTGGTGGCGCAACCACTTCGAAAATACATACAGCGGTTAAAATCGAACCACAATATCACGGGGCTGTTGTCTACGTTCCTGATGCCTCTCGCGCTGTCGGTGTCGCAGGAAACTTACTATCCAAGGATACTAAAGCGGCTTATATTAAAGAAATCAAAGATGATTACGAAGCCATGCGTACCAAACGCGCCAGCAATCAACGCCAAAAGAAAACGGCAACGCTTGCTCAGGCACGTGCTAATAAAGTCGCTATAAACTGGGATGATTATCAAGCGCTTAAACCTGCTGTATTCGATGATTCTGTGGCACTTCCTAATGGCGTAGCATACCAAATGGAAACCTTAGATAATGGTGGTGTTATCTTACAGTTTGACGACTACCCCTTAGCAGACTTGGTGGATACCTTTGATTGGACACCCTTTTTCCGTAGCTGGGAATTAGCGGGACGCTACCCTGCTATTTTGACCGATGACGTTGTCGGCGATGCCGCCAGTAAACTACATACCGATGCTTTAGCGATGCTCAAAACGATGGTCGCTGAGAAGTGGATTACTGCAAAAGCTGTATTAGGTTTCTTTCCTGCGAATAGCGATGGCGATGATATTAAACTGTATACTGATAATACGCGCGCAGATAGTCACACCACCTTGCATCATCTACGTCAACAAATGGATAGAAACAATCAACAACCCAATTTCTGTTTAGCCGACTTTATCTCACCACAAGGACAAGAAGACTGGTTAGGTAGCTTTGCGGTGAGCGCAGGTTTTGGAATTGAAGATCATATCGAAGCCTTTAAAAAAGATTATGATGATTACAATGCCATTTTACTCGAAGCACTAGCAGATCGTTTTGCTGAAGCCTTAGCAGAGAGAATGCACGAACTCAGCCGTAAATATTTATGGGGCTATGGCGTCGATGAGACGCTCAGCAATGAAGACATCATCAAAGAAAAATATCAAGGCATCCGCCCTGCTCCTGGTTATCCTGCTTGTCCTGAACATACCGAAAAAGGCACTCTTTGGGAATTGCTACAACCAGAAAAACGCATCGGTTTAAAAATCACCGAGTCTTATGCCATGTGGCCAGCGGCTTCCGTTTCAGGCTGGTACTTTGCACATCCTAATACACGTTATTTTGGCACAGGTAAAATCCAACGTGATCAAGTTGACGATTATGCGAAGCGTAAAGGCTGGACAATCGATGAAGCCGAAAAATGGCTAAGCCCTGTGTTGGGATATGACCCGTAGCAATAGCGGTAGTAAAAATGCAATGCAGACCAAACTGTGGGGCTTGCTGTATAGCGCCCTCTATTAGTAGCACTTTGCCCAATATGCCTGACGGAAAACCCGCCGATATATTTTGTGCAAACCTTGATCCCAATAGTTTTCAATGTGAAATTTGGGAGCAAGGCGATTATCCTAAAGTATGTAGAGATTTCAAAGCATGTGATGATGTTTGTGGTGCTAATAGAGACGAAGCATTGCAGTTAATTAGCAAGTGGGAAAAAGAGACTACGCCTTAGCTTTCCTAAATAGACTCAAGACTTAGGACTAAACAATAATAAATCATCCATTCTTACTTTTTTTACTCCTGCTTAATAATTGCTTAATTTATTATCACTCAGTCCCTTAAATCTTTTGCTATTGCCTCCCCGACTAACTGTCCTTTACGCCAGCATTGATCCGCTCTTTTAACAGGATCATGAAGCAGATTCCCTACGGCATAATAGTTTGCATTAGAGCAACGACCTGATGAGTCTGTCACGGGTGCGCCTTGTTTATCGAGTAACAAGCCTGCCATGCGGGCTAATGTTGATTCGGGGGTGAATTGCCCTGTGAACAGTACACCATCGCAGGAAATTTCTTGCGTTTTCCCTTTGTTATCTAACACTCTCACCGCGCTCACTCGCTTATCACCGATAATATTAACTAGCTTATGATTCAATTTTAAAGGGACAGAAAAAAGGTAAGCGCTGTAGTGTAAAGGCCAAGCCACACGCGGATGAGCTTTTTCTTCCAACATCATAATGGGTTTTATACCTGCTTTTTTACAGGTCATTAAAGCCGAGAAGCTCACTAGCTCACTCCCAATAATCACAGGGCGACGAAAAGGAATGAGTTGCTTTAAATAAACCATTGATTGCAACGCGCCTGTATTGCAAATACCCATCGCTCTATCGCCTGTTACCTTTCTGGCAGAGCGTGGTGTTTCGCGTGTTCCTGTGGCGATTAATACACGCTTGGCTTGTAGCATGTATTTTCCTTGCGGCGATAAAACAACTAACTCGCCCGTATCACCCAAAGAAATAACATTGCTTTTTAGTTGAATGTCTATCTTTGCTTGTTGCGCTGATTCCACTAATTTAGCCGCATAAACGGGGCCTGTTAAAACCCGCTTATATTCACGCAGACCAAAAGGCGGATGACCACAATGACGTGGAATACCTCCCGCTTGAGATTCTCGCTCCAGCACGACAATATTATTAATACCGTTATTTTTTAACGCGAGAGCGGCCGCAATACCTGACGGCCCTGCGCCAATAATGGCAACATCATATCTATGAGATGATTTATTCATCGGCATCACCTATGGCAAGCGGGTTTTCAAACTTATTTTGTGTTAGTTCAGCAAGTCGTGCCGAGCAATAGAAACCTTGGCAACGTCCCATCGTGACGCGTGTTCGACGCTTTAAGCCTGCCAAACTTTTCGCACCCAAAGCGCCCTCCATTGCTTTGTTAATTTCACGATCGGTGACTAATTCACAATGACAAACTATCTCACCATAGCCTGCTGTTTCACAATCACGCGGACGATATTCAGCTAGATTAGGCACACGACTAATGATTGGATTTTGAATGGCTTTGAAGGTGGTATTATCTTCTAGCAATAATCCTTCAACATATTGGGCAATACCTAAAGCAGCCGTTAGCCCTGTTGAGCGAATACCGCCGACACTAATCCAGTTAAACTCCGATTTTTTTGATATACGATATTCTGGGCTTTCCGTTGCAGGTCGAATGCCAGCATAGGTCGCGGTAACAGGGATACCCTTTAAGGATGGAATGAGTTTTAAGGCTTGCTGATGTAGTTCATTTAAGGTTTTTTCGTCCACAGAGGCATCACTGCGCCCTTCTTGTTCTTCTGCGGTTGGCCCCACGGCAAGATTGCCAAAAATGGTGGGGAATATCACGATCCCTTTGGTGCGCTCCGTTGGTACGGGCAGGATAATGGTTGGCATCAACTGATGTGCTGCTTTATCAAATACCACAAACTGTCCTTTGCGTGGCTTAATAGTAAAGTCACTTTTGCCGAGGGTATTTTGCTCTAAAATATCACCGTAAAGCCCTGCACAATTAATCACATACTGAGTCTTAATAACGCCTTTATTTGTTGCTAACTGCCACTGCTCGCCATTGAAATCACCGCCGATAACCTCGGTATTAAAAAGCGCTTTTCCACCGTTCTCAAGTGATTGCGATAAATAAGCAAAGGGGGCAGACCAAGGATCAATCACATACTCTCGCGGAATAGAAATAGCAGCACGAAGGTGAGGCGCAAGATTAGGCGCGATATTTAAGGCTTGCGAGGCGCTTATTAAACGAATATCTGCGACTCCATTTTTATGTCCTTTTTGTAAAATACCTTGTAGCTGCGCCTCTTCTTCTTCTGTCCATGCAGCAACTAGCGCGCCTGATTTTAACAGCGGGAGATTCATATCTTTACGAATAGACAGATACTCTTGATAACCCTGTTGCATACATTGATGCTCTAAAGAGCCTAACGGTGCGTCAAAGCCTGTATGAAGTATGGCGCTATTGCCTTTGCTCGCACCATCAAGAATATCGGCTGCTTTTTCAACAAGCAATGTCGATGCTCCTGCTAATGTTAAACGCCGCGCCATCGCGCAACCGACAATACCGCCACCAATAATGGCGACATCGACTTGATCTATCAGCGGCTTATTTTTCATATCTTATGCCCTCTATCTCTATTACCTGAACCCATGTGCTACACCGCAATGCTTTCTAACATGTCATCATCTTCATCAAACAAAAAAGGACCTTCTAAGGTACTTACCTCTATATGATAGGTAATCATATTTTCATCAGGCGACCAGTAGTGAAGCAAATAGTTTGGCGAGTCTAAAAAGAATTGCGAGGGTTTTTTGAGTGTTAAATCGGGTTCTATTTTCATTCCTGTGGTTGACGGCGCGGTAGAAATAATGCTTCCTTTCCAGCGTATATGCACTTGTGTATGGATATGTCCGCACAATATTTGTTCTATATTAGAATGCTTTGAGATAATTTTACCTAGGCGTTTTTTCCCTTTAAAAACTTGCAGATCGGTTTCTGCGATACCGCACTTCACTGGTGGATGGTGCATAAAAAGAAGGGTTGGCTTATCATCATTGTATTGATCGAGGCAATGACTTAACCATTCTGCGGGCTTTTCAGAAAACTTGCCGCTCGACTTACCTTCTTGAAGACTATCTAAACCAATTAAGCGCATATCGTAATCATCAATGACGTAATTAAAAAAACCACGCTCATCTAAAGCGTAAGTATTTTTATCAAAGGCTGATAATAAAATATCTCGCCGATCATGATTACCAGGAACAATATAATAAGGCGAGTTAAGCGCAGATAAAATTCTGGCGGCGTATTCGGCCTCTTCGATATGTGCATCGTTACAAATATCGCCTGTCACCAACACAACATCTGCCGCTGGTTCTAGCTGATTAATATGCTCAACACATCGCTTTAAATTTCCTGCGGTCGGCGCACAACCATGCGCTCGCTGATTCTGATAGGTAATATGTAGGTCGCTAATCTGTACAATTATCATGGGATGTATACTTCAATGGGATTTATAAGCAAGCTCT
>CAZQTJ010000056.1:0-8988 GCA_964596035.1 uncultured Cocleimonas sp.
ACAAAAAAAAGCCCTTATCCACGAAAGTAGATAAGGGCTTTTTAAGTGCTGAAAATTAGCTATTAGTTTTTCTTAGCGGCTTCTTCGCGTTCTTTAACTTCTTTAATAACGTCTTCTGCGATGTTCTTAGGACATGGTGAGTAGTGTGAGAACTCCATAGAGAACTGTCCACGACCAGATGTCATTGTACGTAAATCGCCGATGTAACCAAACATTTCGCTCAATGGTACATCACACTTGATGCTTACGCCTGTTGTACCAGACTCTTGAGACTTAATCATACCACGACGACGGTTAACGTCACCGATAACATCACCAACGTGATCCTCAGGAGTAAAGATATCAACCTTCATGACAGGCTCGATTAACTGAGGACCTGCTTGAGGAATGGATTGTCTAAATGCGCCGCGTGATGCTAACTCAAATGCTATCGCAGAGGAGTCAACTGCATGGAAAGCACCATCCATTAGGGTGACTTTAACATCTAAGCATGGGAAGCCAGCCAATACGCCTTTGTCCATCATACCAGCAAAGCCTTTTTCAACAGCAGGCCAGAATTCACGAGGAACGTTACCACCAGTAACCTTAGATTCGAAAGTATAGCCTTCTCCTGCTTCGCCTGGCTCGATGATATAGTCGATTTTACCGTACTGACCAGAACCACCCGACTGCTTCTTATGAGTATAGCTATCCTCAACTTTCTTAGTGATGGTCTCGCGGTATGCAACTTGTGGTTTACCTACTTCAACTTCAACACCGTGCGCACGACGCATAATATCTATTTTGATGTCTAGGTGTAACTCGCCCATACCTTTAAGAATAGTCTCGCCACTGTCTTCGTCTGTTTCAACAATGAAAGTAGGATCTTCTGCAATCATTTTACCCAATGCAACACCCATCTTCTCAGATGCGGCTTTATTTACAGGTGAAACAGCAATCGAAATGACTGGCTCTGGGAATACCATTGGCTCAAGTGTTGCAGGGCTCTTAGGATCACAAAGTGTATGACCTGTTTGAACGTTCTTCATGCCTAGTACCGCACAAATATCACCTGCTTGAGCAGAATCTAACTCGATACGATCTTCCGCAGACATTTCTACGATACGTCCGATACGCTCTGTCTTACCTGTAAAGGAGTTAAGTACCGTCATGCCTTTCTCTAAACGACCAGAGTAAATACGGATGAAGGTTAATGCCCCGTAACGATCATCCATGATTTTAAATGCAAGCGCACGTAAAGGATAATCAGGGTCAACCAATGCAAACTCACCCGTTTCGTTACCTTCTTCGTCAACTTCTGGTTGAGGATCAACTTCAACAGGGTTTGGTAAGTAATCGACAACAGCGTCTAGTACTAACTGGATGCCTTTATTTTTAAAGGCTGAACCACAGTAAGTAGGGAAGAAATCAAGTGCAATTGTACCTTTGCGGATACAAGCTTTGATGACATCCATGCTAGGCTCTTCGCCTTCAAGGTACTGCTCCATTGCAGCTTCGTCTTGATCAACCACTGTCTCAATTAAGAACTCGCGATGCTCTTCAACTAAATCAACCATGTCCGCAGGAACATCTTCGATTTTGTAATTGAGAGGGTCACTAGAGTCATCCCATATCCACGCTTTACGTGTAAGGAGGTCAACAACACCGACAAAATCATCCTCGATGCCGATAGGTAAAACCATTGGTACTGCAACAGCACCTAGCACATTGCGAACTTGGTCAACAACTTTAAGGAAGTCAGCACCTACGCGGTCTAGCTTATTTACAAGGATAATACGTGCAACTTCAGACTCGTTCGCATAGCGCCAGTTCGTTTCTGACTGAGGCTCTACACCGCCAGAACCACAGAAAACACCTACACCACCATCTAATACTTTAAGTGAACGATAAACTTCAACGGTGAAGTCAACGTGACCTGGGGTATCAATGATATTAAGACGATGATTATCCCAAGTACAACTTACAGCCGCTGATTGAATCGTAATTCCACGCTCTGCTTCTTGTTCCATGAAGTCAGTCGTCGCTTCGCCATCGTGCACTTCGCCGATTTTGTGAATTTTACCTGTAAGGCTCAATATACGTTCTGTAGTCGTTGTTTTACCAGCATCAACGTGCGCAAAAATACCAATATTTCGGTAGAGGGTTAAATCAGTCATACTTAATGTTCTCTAAAAGACCGTGTTTTCTGTTGGAAAAAGAATACCGTGTAAGTTAAAAACCTGCAGATGTTCCAGCTAAAATGAATGTAAAAAAGCCGAAAATTATCACTACGGCAATTATAGCCGAGGGATTATATGGAAAGATCAAACAATTTTCATGTTTAATTTCACTCTGAGTAGAAATTAGGCATGTATCATGTTTTTATTTTTGAGGAGAATGATGCTTATCAGACTGTTTTTAATAGTTTTTTAGTGTTGTCTTTTGAGGTGTTTCTATTAATTATCAGACCTTTTTAATTTCAATACACTAATGAGCATGATAACAATCAGTGGTATGACACCGATATTGACCATCCGCCATCCAAATTGATGTTGTAAAATACCTGCTGATAAAGAGGCAATGGTGACGCTTGTGAAAACTAAAAAATCATTAATCGCTTGTGACTTTGCTTTTTCCTGCGGTTTATAAGCATCGGTGAGCAAAGAGGTTGCCCCTATAAATAAGAAATTCCAGCTAAGCCCTAAAAAAATCAACGCAACTGTAAAGTGCCATGTACTTTGTCCTACTAAATTAGTGACGACACAAGCAAAGGCAAAGACCACTCCCCAAAGCAATATATTCGTAACGCCAAAGCGCATAATGAGATTACCTGTAAAAAAGGAAGGCACAAACATCGCGAGAACATGCCATTGAATGACGAACATGGTATCGGTGAAATTATGAGCATGATGCATCATGGCTAGTGGCGTTGCTGTCATCACTAATGACATTACGCCGTAGCCAAACATGCCACAAATAAGTGCTGTGCTGAATT
This sequence comes from uncultured Cocleimonas sp., assembly GCA_964596035.1. Lineage (GTDB taxonomy): Bacteria > Pseudomonadota > Gammaproteobacteria > Thiotrichales > Thiotrichaceae > JAGLBW01. Next base: position 2,975 of record CAZQTJ010000056.1, read on the forward strand.
TAGGCTGTGATATTAACGCTCGCCACGGCCTTACTGAACCTATTACATGCTCTGCTGCTGCATTGGGTAGCTTTATAAATGACAGCACTAAGAGCGTTAAAATATAAAAAGCGACAACGAAAAAGAAAGCACCTGCAAACTGCGAGTTGGCAATGCTTTCACCGAGCGTTGAGTTTAGGTGCAATTCAGAAAAAGTATATTTTGCCATAGTCGATAGATTAGGACCGATTAATGCGGCAAAGATGCCACCGACCATAACATAAGAGATGGCTCTACTTTTAAATTCAGCATGGACTAAATCAACCGCTGCAAAACGATAATAATTACCAAAGCCATTAAATATTCCCAAGCAAGCAGCCGCGATAGAAAACAACCAAAACTGATTATTTAAAATAGCAACAATCGCCAACACTCCGCCCGTCATACCGATAAAACTCGCGAATATAAACCCTGCCTTACGACCAAAGCGTTTCATAAACAGCGAGGCGGGCACGGTGGTTAGCATCATCGAAAAAAACTGCAACGAAATAGGTAGTGTCACGAATGACTTATCTTCAAGCATCGGCAGACACGCTAATGCAGACACCGCAATCATCAAGATATTGCTACTTTGCATTAGGGATTGGCAGACAGCCAAAAGATAAACCGAATAGGGGATACCTTTAGCAGGCATTAAAGCATCTTTGCGCGCATCGCTTAATTGACTCAATTTTACTCCACTTGTATTCATAGCTTTTATTGGAGATTACAATAGGACTTGTGACATACTTCGTCCACAATTAAATTGTGATGGTTGTTATCACAAAATCCCCCACAACCCTATCGACAGAAAAAAGAAAGGACACAATATGTCTCAAGCAATAGACCGCCCCGTAACTCGCGCACTTATCAGCGTATCTGATAAAACAGGCATACTAGAATTTGCTCAAACATTAGCAAATAGCGGTATCGAAATACTTTCGACAGGCGGTACTGCAAAGCTTTTAGCCGACAATAATGTGGCGGTAACAGAAGTTTCTGACTACACAGGCTTTCCTGAAATGATGGATGGACGTGTTAAGACCTTGCACCCTAAAATTCATGGCGGGATTCTAGCGCGTCGCGGTACAGATGATGCGGTTATGGAAGCTCATGATATTCCACCAATCGACCTTATTGTTGTGAACCTTTACCCTTTTGAAGCAACCATTGCTAAAGAGGATTGCACTTTGGAAGATGCGATTGAAAACATCGACATAGGCGGTCCTACTATGGTACGTGCCAGCGCGAAAAACCATGCCCACGTAACGATTGTGGTTGACCCTAGTGATTATGACCTTATTACGAATGAACTCGCGACAAATGATGGTGCAGTGAGCGTCGCGACACGTTTTCGCCTAGCAACAAAAGCGTTTGAACACACCGCAAAATATGACGGTATGATCGCCAACTATCTTGGAATGATCGTCGAAAATGACAAGCCAGAAGGTTTTGCAAGCACCTTCAACGTGCAGTACAGAAAAGCACAAACCATGCGCTATGGTGAAAATCCACATCAAGAAGCCGCTTTTTATATCGCTGAAAACCAAACCGAAGCCAGCGTAGCAACCGCCAAGCAATTACAAGGCAAGGAATTATCTTACAACAATATTGGCGACACGGATGCCGCACTCGAATGTGTAAAGCAATTTGAAGACGAAGCAACATGCGTTATCGTGAAACACGCCAACCCTTGTGGCGTAGCAACGGGCAATACGATCTTAGAAGCCTATGACCGTGCCTTCCAAACGGACCCCGAATCAGCATTTGGTGGCATCATCGCATTTAACCAGTCTTTAGATGCCGAAACAGCCCAGAAAATTGTAGATCGTCAGTTCGTAGAAGTCATCATCGCCCCCTCAGTGGATGCCGATGCCAGTGAAATCATCCAAACAAAAAAGAATGTTCGTTTGCTAGAGTGTGGTGCATTTAGTGCAGCTCAAGCGCGTTTAGACTACAAAAAAGTGAATGGTGGGCTATTAGTACAAGGTGCTGATTTAGAATTGTATAATGAGCTAGAAGTCGTCACCGAACGCGCTCCCACAGAAGCAGAAATGCAAGATTTACTATTCGCATGGAAAATAGCTAAATTTGTCAAATCAAATGCCATTGTCTACGCAAAAGACAAAATGACCATCGGTGTCGGCGCAGGACAAATGAGTCGAATCAACTCAGCACGTATAGCAGGAATCAAAGCAGAACATGCCAAACTCGAAGTAAAAGGCTCTGTAATGGCATCAGACGCATTCTTCCCCTTTAGTGACGGCATAGAAGCGGCGGCTGACGCAGGTATAGCAGCCGTCATTCAACCAGGTGGATCAATTCGTGATAATGAAGTCATTGAAGCCGCGAATAAAGCAGGAATGGCGATGGTATTTACTAAGATGAGACATTTTAGGCATTGAGACTTTTCGGTGGTAGTTTCAATCGCTTATTTTAAATTATAACCTGAATCCGTGAGGTCACTACGGCACAGGGCGCATTGACCTCACGGATTCAGGTATAAATATGTATTTGAATTCGATTTGGTAATGAGCATGGTCGGTTGGGGAAGGGCACGATATGATCTTCTCCCTCCAACATTTATGGCGTAATAATGACAGGTAAACGTCAGGGGAGCAGGTATTGTTTTTATTCTTTACCCCTCCATAAACACCGCTTTACGCATCTTTCCAATTTGATCTCTTATCTGCGCTGCCGCTTCAAATTCTAAGTCTTTGGCATGTTGCAACATTTGCTTTTCTAGTTTGTTGATTTCTTTTACGGCATCGGCGGGTTTCATGCTGTTGTAGTCTGCTTTTGTTTCTGCAACTTTCGCGTATTTGCGTTTATTGCCTTTGAGTGTGCCGCCGTAAGCGCCTTCCATTATGTCGGTGACTTTTTTGCGTATGGTGGTGGGGGTGATGTTGTGTTTTTTATTATGAGCGATTTGTTTTGTGCGTCGTCGTTCTGTTTCGTCGATAGCGGCTTGCATTGATTGGGTGATTTTGTCGGCGTATAAAATGGCTTTTCCTTGGGCGTTTCTGGCGGCGCGTCCGATGGTTTGGATGAGTGATCGTTCGGAGCGTAGAAAACCTTCTTTATCGGCGTCAAGTATGGCGACTAATGATACTTCGGGCATGTCTAGCCCTTCGCGGAGCAGGTTGATACCTATTAGTGCGTCAAATTCACCGAGTCGTAGGTCGCGGATTATTTCTACGCGCTCTACGGTATCAATATCGGAGTGCAAATAGCGACAGCGTATATCGTGTTCCATCAAATAATCGGTTAAGTCTTCTGCCATGCGTTTGGTGAGGGTGGTGATGAGCACTCGCTCATTGTTGGCAGCACGTTTGTTGATTTCCGACATAACATCATCAACTTGAGAGGTGATGGGGCGAATTTCTATAATGGGGTCAAGCAAGCCTGTCGGGCGGACAATTTGCTCGGCAATATTATCGCAATGTTCGGTTTCGTAGTTACCAGGAGTAGCGGATACGTGGATGACTTGGGGGATTAGTTTCTCAAATTCTTCAAAACGTAGGGGGCGATTGTCGAGTGCAGAGGGAAGTCGAAAACCATATTCGACGAGATTAGTTTTACGGGAAAAGTCACCCTTATACATTGCGCCAATTTGTGGCACGGTGGCATGGGATTCGTCGATAACGACGAGTGAATTTTTAGGTAGATAATCAAATAAACACGGCGGTGGCGCGCCATGAGGTCGCCCTGATAAATAGCGAGAGTAGTTTTCGATACCTGAGCAGTAGCCGACTTCTAGTATCATCTCAATGTCGTATTGGGTGCGTTCTTTGAGGCGTTGCGCTTCGACAAGGCGGTTTTCATCATAGAGATAGTCGAGGCGTTGTTTTAGCTCTGCTTTTATATGCTCCACGGCTTGTAACATCACTTCTCGCGGGGTGACATAATGGGTTTTTGGATAAACGGTTAGGCGCGGTACTTTGCGTAATACCTCACCTGTTAATGGGTCAAAATAGCTGAGTTGCTCGATCTCATCATCAAATAATTCAATGCGGACAGCCTCATGGTCGGAGTCGGCTGGGTGTACGTCAATGACTTCTCCGCGTACACGATACGTCCCGCGTGATAGCTCAATATCGTTACGTGTATATTGAAGCTCGGTGAGGCGACGGATAATGTCACGTTGTTTGATTTCTTCGCCACGATCTAAATGTAGCATCATTTTAAGGTAGGACTTTGGGTCACCTAAGCCATAAATAGCAGACACGGTGGCGATAATAATGGTGCTAGGGCTTTCCATTAATGCTTTGGTGGCAGACAAGCGCATCTGTTCAACATGTTCATTGATAGAGGCATCTTTTTCGATGAAAGTACCAGAGGCGGGAACATAGGCCTCTGGCTGATAATAGTCATAATAAGAGACAAAATATTCCACGGAGTTGTTGGGGAAAAACTCTTTCATCTCACCATAAAGCTGTGCCGCTAATGTTTTGTTATGCGCCATAATAATCGTAGGGCGCTGAGTTTGGGCAATGATATTAGCGATGGTGAAGGTTTTTCCTGAGCCTGTCACACCGAGTAATGTTTGATGCATTAAGCCATCATTTAACCCATCGACGAGTGATTTAATCGCGGTGGGTTGATCGCCTGCGGGCTGGAACTTTGTTTCGAGTTGAAAGTTTGAAGTCATGTGCTTATCTTAGCGGATATTGGTCTAATATAGTGATGATTAATGCGAGAATTATTGTGCTTTTGAGTATATAGTTACTCTATAAATGTTTATTTTTTTATCAGGGGAATTTTTGTGACTATCCGTTTATCTGACCGTGTTCAGCGCGTCAAACCTTCGCCAACTTTAGAAATCAGTGCTTTAGCCTTAAAGTTAAAAGCAGAAGGGCGAGATATTATTTCTTTGGGAGTAGGGGAGCCAGATTTTCCTACACCTGCACATATTAAAGAGGCGGGTATAGAAGCCATAAGGAATAATAAAACAGGCTATACCGCAGTGGATGGTATTCCTGAGTTGAAAAATGCCATTATTGAAAAATTTAAGCGGGATAATGATTTAAATTATGAGGCAGACCAAATTCTGGTGTCTTGTGGCGGTAAGCAGAGCTTTTCTAATTTATGTCAGGCTTTGTTGAATGATGGCGATGAGGTCATTATACCTGCGCCATATTGGGTGTCATATCCTGATATGGTATTGCTAGGTGGTGGTGTGCCTGTGATTGTGGAGGCAGGGCAGGCAACTAATTTTAAGTTGACTGCTGAGGTGTTGGAAGCGGCAATTACGGATAAAACGCGTTTGTTTGTCATCAATAGCCCATCGAATCCAACAGGTGTAATGTACAGCAAAGATGAGCTTGCGGCATTGGGTGAGGTGTTGTTGAAATATCCTGATATTGTGATTGCAACCGATGATATGTATGAGTTGATTGTGTTTGGTGATCATCAGTTTGCAAATATTGTGAATGCGACCCCTGAGCTTTATGATCGTACGGTTGTGTTAAATGGTGTGTCTAAAGCCTATGCAATGACGGGCTGGCGAATTGGTTATGCAGGTGGTCCTGTTGAGCTAATTAAAGCGATGAAGAAGATTCAGTCGCAAAGTACGTCTAATCCTACTTCTATTTCCCAAGTTGCGGCAGTGGCAGCGTTAAATGGGGATCAAGAATGTCTTAAACCGATGATGAAAGCATTTGAAGAACGCCATAATTTTGTGCTTGAGTCATTAAATAAAATGGATGGTGTCGAGTGTTTGCCATCAGATGGCACATTTTATAGCTTTCCTAATGTAGAGGCTTTAATTGCCCGTATTGATGGTGTTAATAATGATGCAGAATTGGCAACACGGTTGCTTGATCATGGTGTGTCGTTAGTGCCAGGTAGTGCGTTTGGTTTAGCAGGTCATATACGCGTTTCTTATGCTACAAGTATGGAGAACTTAGAAAAGGCACTTGAGCGTATTGCTTCGGTTTAGTTTTACCTGAATCCGTGAGGTCAATGCGGATAACAGGGCGTAAGATATTGGTTTA
>CAZQTJ010000057.1:0-8918 GCA_964596035.1 uncultured Cocleimonas sp.
GAATCTGTGGGTTCTTAGATTTTTTAGCAAAATCTATGGCGCTTAATCCATCTGACGTTTTTGCCCATAAAGATGCGCCTCGTGAAATCAGATAATTAGCAACTTGCGGGTGAGAAAAACGTGTTGCATGATGAATTGGCAACCACTGCTTCCCCGTTCTGCTATTTACATTAGCGCCTTTGCTAATGAGGTATCTCACCATTTGCAGATTGCCTAAAGATGATGCTATATGCAGCGCTGTCTCACCATTAAAGTTACGATGCTCCACACTAACGCCACTTTCAAGTATTTGCTGTAACATTCTCATATTTCTATTTTTAGCGGCTGCAAAAATAGCATCGCCCGAACCGCGCGTTTCGGTATGACTTGCTGGACGTCTCCATGCTGGTAAATTAGCTGGAGGGGCTTGTCTACGCACAGGCGCAACATAGCGTTGAGGCTGTGGACGACGTTGAACTGGAGCTGGACGCTTAACAGGTGCTCGATATTGAGCGACTGGTTTTCTTGCAGGTTTTTTTCTTACAAAGATAGGTTTTACGGGCGTTGCTGGTCCTCCATAAACAAGTTTAGGTTTAGGCGTATATTTACGCGCTGTTTGCACTTTTGCTATTTTACCACTCGCAATACTCATCATTTCTGATTGGCTAAGTCCCAAAGGGTTTGCTGTTACTGTTTGACACAATAGTAGTGAAAATAAAGAGGTCGCTAAACCTATCTTAGATAAGTTTATGTTGTTTATTGTATTCATTTTATAGTCTCATGCTCATCCGTGAATTAGAGAAGAATTGCTAATATTGATACAGAGCAGTTAATCAAAAAGATAGATTTAAAATATGAGATCCTTCATAAATCAAACAAATTCTTCCAATATAGTTGTATCAGAGGATAGGAGAGAACCACATTTCTTTCACTAGCTTTACTGATAAAAGCGTTGATACGCCAGATAATAGCTCTCTTAAAAAGGGAAATGTTGTTAATTTCCTCAATTACGATACCTCGTGGACTGTATATAGGCTTGTGCAAAGCGTATCCCCAAAGCTAACTGACCTTCGGTATTATAATGCAAATGATCATTACGTTTTGCCAAGCCTTTAGTAGAGATTAACTTGCTATTACGTATAGATGCGGATGATTTTCGTTGTGCTGTTCTTACAATTTCTCGATAAGGAAAAAACTTTATAGGCGGATCGATCTCCCCCATATAAAAGGCCAAATATGGCGTCTTTAACGCTTTACGTAAGGCGCGCACAAAAAGAGACAGGTTTTGCATATAATGATTAGCGGCATCAGGATAACGCGCATCTGTCTCGCCCTGCATCCAGAGAACCCCCGCGAGCTGTGAATTATTATGTTTAGTATATGTTTTGATAGTTTGAAGTAGTTTTTTAAATAAGGGACCAGCACTTGCATTACGTGTGAGACGCGCCTTACCTAAGTTCCAATGAGGATCCCATGCAAATAAAGACGTACCACCAACCGCAAATTTTATTAGTTTAATGGTTTTATTAGGAAAGCGACGTGACATTGCATGAGCAAAACTAATCTCAGGACCAAAACGAGCAAAGCGACTCATTTTAGCGGGATAACCATTGAAATAAAATTTCACATTAGGCGGTGTCTTTCTATAAGCAGGTGGTAATTTTGCCGTTGTTCCATAACCTGCCATATTGGATTGACCTGCAAGAATAAACACTAAGTCATTAGCCTTTTTCTTTGCTAATTTGGAATTAATAAAATACGTCAATTTAGAGGTAGATAGGGGTCTGTTTTGCAAAACTTGTTCATTGTAAAATTGATCATTAACCTGACTTATAACATCATTAATAGGCTCTCCACTGGCCTGTGCAGGGAGTAATAAGAAATATAAAAAATAAACTGTAAAAATCGTAAAGACGAACGTCTTAAATCGTTTTGTTATTTGCACAAGTACCCACTTATAAAATAATGTTTGAGGAGTTACGGCGTATTTTTACACTAAAAACAATCATAACAAAACCCATTGTAGTGCAAATTATCACTATAGGTAGATGATTTTTTAATCTTTTTTATATCGGTAGATTAACGGTCTAAAATAATGAAGCTATAACTCCATTATCTCACGCCACCTTTTTTTAAGTCGCTTCTCTGAAATAGGTATTGCTGTTCCCAGTTCCTGAGCAAACAAAGAAATACGAAACTCTTCCAACATCCAGCGATACTCTTGTAAAGCCAACTTATGTTGCGGTGTATGCTGGATATTTTTTTTATTTATAAACTCTTGATAAGTTTGCCAATGTGCTTGAATCTGCAAACGTAGTCCTCGGTCTTTATGGCTATTTTCCATTAATTTATCGACACGTCGTTGTAGCCCTTTAAGGTAACGCGGGTACTGACGTAACTCGTGCATATCCAAGGCATCCAGAAAACCAACGTAAATAAGTGAATTAAGATGTTCTGTTATATCACTTAAAGCATCCAGCCATGCGGGGTTAATATTACCTTTTAAGGCTTTTTTCACTTTATGATGAAAGGTCAGTATGGTGTCTAATTGATGACAAATATCTGTTGCTTGTGATACCAGTTTCTCTCGATGTTCTGCTAAATGCGATTCAAATGTTTGTTGGTCTGTACAGTTAAAGTTATTCACATCAAAACACAGACGAAAGGTATTTTTGATGATACTTTGCTTTAACTCCTCACACTTTCCTGTAGAGGCATATTGCAAACAATGCTTTTGGATATTGGGCAAATTAGACTTCAAGTAACGGTGTTCTTTATTACAAGCCAGTATCAATAGTTTCAACAGACCCGTTTGTTGCTGTGCCTTTTCTGCGGAGTCAAACAGCTTAATAGCAACGCTATCACCTCTGTCAACTAAAGCGACCCATGCTTTAATCTTCATTCCCATGCTATCGACAATGACGGTTTCGGGTAACTTGCCGAAGTCCCAGTTTGTAATACCCTCCCTCTCAATCGTATTCGTTTTTTGTTGAGAAATTCGCTCACTTGTTTTTTTGCGTGTGATACCTTTAAGTTGTTCTAAGTCACGCCCTGCTTTGATGACTTTGCCACTTTCATCGACCACTTCAAAACGCATGAGTAAATGATCTTCAAACACGATACGTTTAAGAATTTGGCTGTCTATTTCATTGCCTGTCATGCGATGCAGTTGATGTGCCACCACAGAAACAAACGGTGTCTCACTGACTTCACTGACTTGGATCGACTCCATACACGCTTTGGCATACTCAGGTGCAGGTACAAATTGTTTGCGAACTTGTTTGGGTAAACTACGAATAAAATAGGTGATTTTTTCTTCCATCATCCCTAAAACAAGGTATTCAAAAGGTGCGGATTTGAGTTGCCCTAGCGCGGTAAAAGGCACGCGAACAGTCACCCCATCATCTTTACGTCCTGGCTCAAAATGGTAACGTAGCGGTAACTGCATTCCTTGCACGGTAAGATGGTCAGGGTATTGATTGTGATCGACGTGAGAGTCATCCCGCTGCATTAATAACTCACGGCTTAAAAACAAGGTTTCAGGATTCTCTGATTCCACTTTTTTACGCCACTTCTCAAACGCTTTACCGCTATATATATATTGTGGCAAGCGTTGGTCGTAAAAATCATACAAGGTATCTTCATCGACTAAAATATCGCGACGACGTGATTTTGCTTCCAAGGTTTCAATATCTTCAACTAAGCGCAGATTGTGCAAAAAGAACGGCGCTTTGCATTGATATTCACCATACACAAGCGCATGGCGGATAAATATTTGCCGTGAAACCACACCATCTATCGGACCAAAATTAATGCGTCGTTGTGGCGTAATGGTAATACCATAAAGTGAGGTGCGCTCACTCGCCCCCACTTGAGCTGGCTTTTTCTCCCAGCGTGGTTCGCTGTAATGATGGCGTAGCAAATGCTTGCCAATTTGCTCGACCCATTGCGGTTGAATGGCGGCAACGGTACGTGCATAAAGTCGGGAAGTTTCTACCAATTCCGCAGCCATTACCCATTTTGGTGGTTTTTTACTAAGCCCTGAGCCTGGGAAAATATGAAATTTACGATTATTTGCACCAAGGTATTCTCGCTTTTCTTCTTGAAAGCCTATATGCCCTAATAGTCCTGTTAATAAACTACGATGAATCGCATCAGCACTTGCTTCTTGAGTATTTTCTTTGATCTTGGCATTTTGCAAACTCATACGCAGTTGTTTGTGCGTATCAAACCATTCCCGCATACGCATATAGGAGAGAAATTCTTTTTTACACAAGCGTCGCAGTTGTCCTTGCGAGAGTTCTTTTTGCTTTTCTTGATAATAATTCCACAATAGTAAATAGCTGATAAAGTCAGATTTTTTATCTTTAAAGCGATTGTGTTTTTCATCTGCCGCTTGTTGTTTATCCAGTGGACGTTCACGCGGGTCTTGAATCGCTAAAGCACTCACAATAATTAAGACTTCGCGTAATGCGCCCTCGTCGTGACCTGCTAATAACATTCGCCCTAAACGCGTATCAATGGGCAGATGTGCAAGTCGTCGCCCTAAGGCAGAAACTTTATAGTCACCATCAACCGCGCCTATTTCGTAAAGCAACTTAAAACCATCTCGCACCATACGGCTGTCAGGTGGCTCGACAAAAGGAAACTGGTCGATCTTGCCAAGGTTGAGTGTTGACATCATTAAAATGACAGAGGCAAGGTTGGTGCGTAAAATTTCAGGTGTCGTGAATTCGTCACGATGATTAAAATCTTCTTCACTGTATAAACGAATGGCAATACCATCACTCACACGACCACAACGACCAGAACGTTGATTTGCTGATGCTTGAGAGATGGCTTCTATCGGTAGGCGTTGCACACGAGAGCGCCAAGAGTAACGAGAAATACGCGCCACACCTGTATCAATCACATATTTAATACCAGGAACGGTTAAGGACGTTTCTGCAACGTTGGTAGATAAAATAATGCGATGTCGCCCGCTGGGGTGAAAAATACGATTTTGTTCAGCATTACTTAAACGTGAAAAGAGTGGTAACACTTCGGTCGTTGATGGTTGGCTTTTGCGTAGTGCTTCTGCCGCTTCTCGAATTTCACGCTCGCCTGAGAAAAACACCAAAATATCCCCAGGTCCTGCACGATGCAATTCTTCTGCTGCTTCTACAACCGCTTCGATCATATCGCGATCTTTGTCTTCTTTATCATCCGTCACCAGAGGACGATAGTGAATATCAACAGGAAAAGTTCGTCCTGATACTTCAATAATGGGGGCATTATTAAAGTGTTTAGAAAACCGTTCAGGATCAATAGTCGCCGAGGTAATAATCACCTTTAAGTCTTTTCGACGGGGTAATAACCAGCGCAGATAGCCAAGGATAAAGTCAATATTGAGACTACGTTCGTGCGCCTCATCAATAATTAAAGTGTCATATTGGTTTAAAAAACGATCTGAACGGATTTCGGCCAGTAAAATGCCGTCCGTCATTAGTTTTATGTAGGTAGCATCGTTTTGCTTTTCATGAAAACGGACTTTGTAGCCAACATGCGTGCCTAGCTCAGACTGTAACTCTTCTGCAATGCGCGTCGCCACACTGCGCGCCGCAAGACGACGTGGTTGCGTATGCCCAATTAAACCATCCACTCCACGCCCTAACTCTAAACACATCTTCGGTATTTGCGTGGTTTTTCCTGAGCCTGTTTCGCCACATAGAATGGTGACTTGATTCTCTGCGATAATTTTTAGTATTTCTTCTCGCCTTGCAGAGACAGGGAGTTGCTCAGGGTAAGTTGGCGTGGGTAGATTATCTAAACGGCGCTGACGCTTTTCTAGCGCGCGTGTAATTTGCTGTTGTAGTTTTTGATAACGATTATTGGAGAACTTTTTACGCAGTTGTTGAAGTCGGCGATTAAACGAGAAAAATTGAGCACGAGGGCAATCATTGAGTAGCTTTCTTAAATCATTAAGCTGGTTCTGCTCGCTTTGCTCTGTTGGCATCTTTCAGAGATTCCTCATGTAATATATCTGCTATTTTTTGTTCGCCACAACCTTGGGTTGCGATACGGTTACGCCCTTGTCGCTTGGCTAAATACATTGCATTATCTGCGGAATTCATCAACATAGCAGGGTAAACAACATCCCCTGTATTATCACCTTGCATAGGATCACAAGTTGAAACACCTACGCTAATGGTGACCACTTCATATTCTGAATCTGGGTGTTTTAAATCTAAGCGTTCAACACTAACACGCAATCTTTCCGCGAGCATCATGGCATTTTCTAAAGAGGTATTGGGCAATAACACCGCAAATTCTTCTCCACCATAGCGTGCAGCCACATCACCAGGACGACGCGAAATACCACTTAAACGACTAGCAATTTTAGTAAGGCAATAGTCACCTTCAGAGTGACCTAGTTTATCATTATATTTTTTAAAATAATCAACATCAATTAATAACATTGAAATGGGTAAATTTTCACGCGTACAGCGTCGCCATTCTGTTTTAAACGCTTTATCATAATGACGACGATTAGGAATTTTAGTGAGTTGGTCTGTATTTGCCTGACGCAATAAATTTGCCTGCGTTTTTTGCAAGGTATAAATCAACTCATAAATATAGTTTGAGGCAGCAAATAAACTAATAGAGGCGGTAAATAGAGCAACTACCATCACGTAATACTCTGCACTTCCTAACCAGAGTAGATAAAGCGTTATCGGCAATAAAACGACCACCATCTGCAAATAATAAGTCGCACGGGAAATTGCCAATAAAGGCACAGATGCAAGTAGAATGCTTAATAAAGAGAGTAGCAAAAGCCCCTGATAGAGTAAGCTATCAGGAAAAAACAGATAACCAATACTGCCCCAAATGATGTTAATAATGGTGCTAATATTGATGTATTTATTTGCCCAATAGGTTATTTTTTCTTTGCTGAGGCTACGTTCTTGCTGAAAGTTTTGTGCGATTATCAATCGATAAACACACATTGTAACAATCAGTCCAAACCACATAAACAGATAAAGGCTCTGACTGGAGTTATCCAAAAACAGCATCACAGTAAGAATGGTGGCTATAACGATATTTCCCCAGAAACTCAGACCCGTTTTTTCATACAAGTGCAATACTTGCTCTTGCCGCACCTCTATTAAAGTATCTGGTTGAGTACTATCGTTATCCACGTATGATGATTCCTAAAAGGGTTTGTACTTTTTAAAAAATAAGTAAAATCTATAGAGGGGGCAAGATATTATTAATTGATCTAAGGTGCAAGTTAATTTGATTGTATTTTAAACAAAAATACTAAGCCATCTCACGGATTCAGAATTAAGAAACATGAAGGAAAATAATGTATGTCTGAGTTATTTATGTCACTTGCGGTATTTACACTGTTGTTTGCGGTATCGACAGGCGTGGTGTGCTTGATGAATTACGTCTTTCCTGCAACAAAAAAACATCTGCCCGATGGTTGGATAAAATGGATGTCATTTCGTTTTGTGAGCTACTACTTCTTAGCAGCTGCCGTATTATTGTTTTTAGGCACAGCCTGATAATGATCAAGACGCTATTTAAACTGAATGATACCTGAACGAATTCGTTTACTTATTGTCCAACATAATTCCAAGAAAAATAATTGAGGACGATCATATGGAAATCATCGTACAACTGGGATTTATTCTTTTATTTTTATCACTCTTTATGGTGATGATTTAAAAAAATAGTCTAACGCCAAAGCAATAAACACCGCCATACCAAACCAGTTATTATTTAAAAAGGCGGTGAAACATTGCTTTGGTTCACGCGCTTTTATCAATACTTGTTGATAAATAGAAAAACCTGTGGCTATCAAAACACCAAAAAAATAAATCCACCCTCGTGATGCTAACACGCCAATCACAAGCAATAACACAATAGCTAATCCCTGCAATATTCCAATCATCAACTTATCTTTATCAGCAAATAAAATAGCCGTTGATTTTACGCCGATCTTTAAGTCATCTTTCCGATCAACCATGCCGTACATAGTGTCATAGGCGGTTGTCCACAGCATGGTGACGGCAAACAACAACCAAGCAATCAACGGCGGTATCTCTCCTGTCACTGCGGTAAACGCCATTGGAACCGACCACGCGAAAGCTACACCTAAATGGACTTGAGGTAGCGAGTGGTAACGCTTCATAAAGGGGTAGCTTGCCGCAAGCAACAGCGCGACGCTAGAAAGTAAAATCGTCGCGATATTCAGTTGTAACACTAAGATAAAAGCAACAAACGATAAAACAGCAAACACCATTAATGCTTCTTTAGGACTGATTGCGCCTGTTGCCAATGGGCGGTTTTTCGTCCTCTCTACCTTGCCATCAATTTTACGATCAGCAAAATCATTAATCGCACAACCCGCCGAGCGCATGACAAACGCACCCAGCGAAAAAACAATCAATAATTTAAGATCAGGCAATCCCTTGGATGCCAGCCACAGCGCCCATAAAGTCGGCCATAAAACTAAATACGTGCCAATAGGACGATCAAAACGGATAAGTTGCAGATAATACGGAAAATGCTGCTTGATGGTTGAGATTAACATCCGCTATCACTATCCACATTTAAACGATCAACAATATTGCCTTTCACTAAATGTTCTTCCAAAATCTCATCAATATCTTCCTCATCAACAAAGCTATACCAAACCGCCTCAGGATACACCACCATCACAGGTCCAAGCTCACAACGGTTTAAACAACCCGCCGTATTAATACGTGCCTGTCCTGAACTAACCAAGCCCAGTTCTTTGCTCCGCTTTTTCATATAATCACGCATCTCCTGAGCATTGTGATTTTGACAACACTGCGAGCCATCGGCACGCAGGTTATTGCAAACAAAAACGTGGTGTTGATAATGGGACATATTGCTTCCTTAGTATTGAATTCTAAAAACTAACTTTCATT
>CAZQTJ010000058.1:0-8908 GCA_964596035.1 uncultured Cocleimonas sp.
CAAGCTCCTAGGGTTGTTTATTAATTTTCTTGATAATCTTTTAAGTGGGTGGGCACAATAAATCTAACATTTCGTGCTCATTCCTTAACAATGCTTTGAACAGCAAAAAATAAACATCGAAAATTTTGTTAGGTTTATTATGTCCACCTACTTATGCGTCTTTTGAAAGAATCATTTTGTAAACAAGCGTAATCTTTTCTCTGTGCAAGCATCAGCTTTTTTTAAGTCACCTAGGTGTGTATTAATGTTACTACATAGGATTAATGTCTCTTTTGTCGCAATGTTTTTTTCGTCATAGCGCAGCAAAAAAGCCTGTGCTTTTGCATACTTTCCCTGATGATAGTTTAATTTTGCCATTTGGAATAGGGCAGAACCAAAATTAGCATTTTTATCGAGCGCTTTGCGAAAATAAGACTCAGCTTGAGCATCGTCATTTTTCTTGCGTAAACAAATTCCTGCATTAGTATATGCAAATTCAGGGGTAGTATAAAAGGGGTTTTGAGTGGCTAAATCAAAATACTCTATTGCTTCTGTAATATGTCCAATTTGACATAAATGAGAGCCATAGTTGTTGAGTAGGCTAGGGTCTTTTTTATTGATTCGAATCGCTTTTTTAAAATACTTAGTTGCCGCTTTATTGTCACCGATGCGTTGTTTCAATATCGCATAAAAATGATTCACTTCGCTAGAATTTGGGTTTTGTTTCAGTGCCTTTTCCAATTTTTCATTGGCTAGTTCTAATCTTCCCGCTTGTAGGTATTTTGCGCCTAATTGAGCGTTATAACTTGCTGCGCTCTGCATATCTACCTTTTTGCTTTGACTACTACAAGCACTCAGAAGACTGATTGAAAGTGTTATAATGGCTATTTTAATGATTTTTTTTATTATTATAGATGTCATTATTTAAGTCTCTTTTTCTATTCTCGCAAAATGATCTTCTCTACGGCTGCGATCATTAACCTTTCCTGCTAACTGTCCGCAAGCGGCATCAATATCATCGCCCCTTGTTCTTCTTGTCATGACGATTAAACCTGCCGCAGTGAGTATGTCTCTGAATTTTTCAATTCTCTTATGTGATGAGCGTTTGTAGCGTGTTTCAGGAAAAGGATTAAAAGGAATTAAATTCACTTTTGAAGGAATATTCTTCAAAGTATAAGCTAATTCTCTTGCATGTTGATCTGAGTCGTTTACCCCATCTAGCATGACATATTCCATCGTAATACGTTCTCTAGCGGCTTTGCCTTCTATAAAGCGTAAGCAAGATTCCATTAGCACTTTAATAGGATATTTCTTATTAATGGGTACTAATTTATCACGTAGTTGGTCATTACCAGCGTGTAATGATACCGCAAGTGAGACATCAATTTCATCACGTAGTCGATCAAGGGCAGGTACAACGCCAGAGGTACTTAATGTCACTCGCCGCTTACTTAGTCCGTAAGCGTTATCGTCGAGCATTAACTTCATGGCATCCACTACGTTATTGAAATTTAGTAATGGCTCTCCCATCCCCATCATGACGACATTTGTGACAACTCGGCTACTATTTGCGTCAGGCTGTAAGGTGCGTTTTGCAACCCATACTTGCCCAATAATTTCGGCAACGGTTAGGTTGCGACTAAAACCTTGACGAGCAGTAGAGCAGAAGGTGCAATCTAATGCGCAACCGACTTGCGATGAAACGCATAGTGTGCCGCGATCTTTTTCGGGAATGTAAACAGTTTCGATACAGTTGCCATCATCAAGGCGTAGTAGCCATTTGTGTGTTCCATCGGATGATGCTTGGTCAAGGGTGACTTCAGGGGCGCGTATTTCTGCAATATCTTGTAAGTTGCTACGTAATGCCTTGCTGACATTGGTCATCTTGTCGAAATCATCAACACAGGCTTGATGCATCCACTTGATGAGTTGGGTTGCCCTAAATGCCTTTTCACCGCGTTCGACTAAAAAGTCTTTTAGCTTTTCAGAGGTAAAATCAAGCAGGTTGATTTTTTGGGGTGTTTTTGCTTTGGAAGAAGATGCATTTTCAATTTTTACATCAATGCGTTTGATTTTTTCTGAAGAATTTTGATTGCTCATGGTAAGCCTCTAACGATCAGTTCGAGTTAAAGGAATAGTTGAATACTTTAAACTCGAAGCATGACAAGGGAGAATATCCTAAGCCAGAGGCTCAAAGTAGGTGTAGAAAGCTAACATGTCAGTTAGATTTATGATACCCGTTTACTTATTCTGTCTTATCTTGTACGCGGACAAATTTCATCTTCAGAGAAGAAAAAATCCATTTCAATTTTTGCATTTTCAGCACTATCAGAGCCGTGAACTGCATTTTCATCAATGCTTTGTGCAAAGTCAGCACGAATAGTACCAGCATCCGCCTCAGCAGGGTTAGTAGCCCCCATTAGCTCACGGTTTTTAGCAACAGCGTCTTCGCCTTCTAGCACTTGAATCATCACAGGGCCAGAAGTCATAAACTCAACTAGCTCGCCAAAGAAAGGACGCTCTTTGTGTACAGCGTAGAAACCTTCAGCATCCGCTTGAGATAAATGTTTCATTTTTGCAGCGATAATGGTTAATCCACCTTTTTCAAAACGAGTGTAAATTTCACCGATAACATTTTTAGCAATCGCGTCAGGTTTAATAATTGAAATAGTACGTTCTATGGTCATTGTGAGACTCCGTTAATAGTATTTGTTGAATGTTTAAAAAATTATTTTGCAGGAATTAATACGCCTTGCTCGCGTAGCATACTTGATAGCCTAATTAAGGGAAGTCCAACGAGTGCTGTAGGGTCATCACCTTGAAGACGCTTAAAAAGTGAGATACCTAAACCTTCTGATTTAAAGCTACCTGCGCAAGAATAAGGTTCTTCAGCACGTAAATAGGTCTCAATTTCCTCATCTGTTAATGCTCTAAAATCTACATGAAAAGGAATCATCTCAAGCTGAAATTTATTCGTTTTGCTGTTTAGCAAACAAAGACCTGTTAAAAAACTAACACGTTGTGCGGAGCTTTCTTGTAATTGTTTGACCGCATTCTCATGGCTTTCTGGTTTGCCACGTATTTCATCTTTTAGTACAGAACATTGATCGGAACCAATGATTAATGCATTAGGATGTTTTTTTGCAACCGCCTGAGCTTTTTCTAAAGAAAGGCGTTTGACGTAATCTTCGGGCATCTCATTTTCTAAGGGTGTTTCGTCTATCTCAGGAGCCGCTGTTGTAAAAGGGATGCTTAAACGTAGCAATAGCTCTTTACGAAAAGGCGATGTAGAACCCAGAATGATTTTTTGTGGCATGATATTTTAAATGATATGTATTCGCTAATTCGCAAGGGCGCGCATTATATCGGTAATATCTCTCTGATAGTAGTAGCGAATACGAATAAAGTATGCTTTTTTACAAAAAAAGCAGGAATAGAGCTTTACAGTAGCATGGGATAGTTTCTATAATCGCGCGCTTATGTCAAAAAGACTACCCATAGAGATAGACCCCTTTCGTTTAATTGAGCAGCGCATATTACTCAAGGGTGAAATGTTGGTTAAACAGTTTCCTCGCTTAAAGGAAATCCTATCGGATGATTCAGGCGTGCTAGCGATTGATCTGGCATTTGACCGAACCGAAATAACACGCTTGCCTATTGTGACAGGTCATATAAAAGGTGAATTATCACTCGTTTGTCAGCGCTGTTTGCAGTCCGTTTCACATCGCGTAGAGAGTGAGTTAAACATCGTGTTTACGACCTCAGATGAAGAAGCGGAACGTTTACAGAGCGAATACGATACATGGACAGTCGAAGATGAGCGTATATTTTTACAAGATTTTATTGAAGATGAAGTCTTGCTAGGCGTGCCTCTGTCAGCGTTGCATGATGAATGTGAGCCTTTTATACCGCTGATCGAAGCGCTACCAGAAACAATAGAGCCACAGCAAAAGGACGTTAAAAACCCCTTTGCTATTTTAAAAGATTTACAAAAATAGTATGGCAGTGTTTTATTGCAGTACTTATTAAAGATAGACTTATCGGAGTGAGCCAAAATGGCAGTACAAAAAAGTAAAGTAACACGTTCTAGACGTGGTCAGCGTCGTTCTCATGACTCGTTAAAGGGTCCTACATTATCAATTGATGCAGTATCAGGCGAGACACATTTACGCCACCACATGACACCAAACGGTTTTTATCGTGGTCGTCAGGTTATTCAGCCTAAAGAAGTTTATGTTGATGAAGATGAAGCGGGCGAAGAGTAAGCCTTATTTCATGAATATCTAATCGAAGTGATTAGACAGGTTGATGCTACATCATAAAATCGCGGGCTTAGTCCCGCGATTTTTGGTATTGGGATTTATGAAAATCAACGTAGGATAAGTAAAACGTGATTTTTGTGCTATTGTCACGATCCAAATAATATTTATCTGACCGTTTTAGTAGGAGCAAACATGAGTTCTGTTCATCGTATATCCTTAGATGCAATGGGCGGCGATAACGGCTACCCCATTGTTGTTGAAGCAGCAATACATGCCTTGCAAACCCATCAAGATATAGCACTCATTTTAGTGGGTGATAAAGACAAGCTACAAGCCGAACTAAAAAAACACAATGCAGAAAACACACCGCGTCTAACAATCCACCATGCATCGCAAGCCGTTGCAATGGATGAAAAACCTGCATTAGCATTACGTGGCAAAAAAGACTCCTCCATGCGGGTTGCCATTAATCTAGTGAAAAGTGGTGATGCCGATGCGGTGGTGAGTGCGGGAAATACAGGTGCTTTAATGGCAACCGCCCGCTTCGTTTTGAAAATGTTACCTGGAATAGATCGTCCTGCGCTATGCACCGCCATACCGAATTCTAAATCACATACCCATATGCTCGACTTAGGGGCTAACATCGACTCAAGTGCGGAGCATTTATACCAGTTTGCCTTAATGGGCTCAGAGTTAGTCAATGTGATTGACAGTATCGATGCGCCTCGTGTTGGTTTATTGAATATCGGCGAAGAAGATATTAAAGGCAATGAGCAAGTCAAAGAAGCAAATGAGCTGATAAAGCAAGGCAACTTTAATTATCATGGTTTTGTTGAAGGTAACGACATCTTTAGCGGAAACGTTGATTTAGTCGTGTGCGATGGTTTTGTGGGTAACGTCGCGCTTAAAACATCGGAAGGTCTAGCAAAAATGCTGTCAACCGAATTAAAAGCAGCCTACACGCGTAATATCTTCAGTAAAATGGCGGCGCTCATATCCATGCCTGTATTAAAGATGTTTACAAAACGCTTTGACCCTCGTCGCTACAATGGTGCAAGTTTATTAGGCTTGCAGGGGATTGTCGTTAAAAGCCACGGCAATGTTGATGCTTTAGCCTTTGCAATCGCCATTGGTATTGCTCGAAAAGAAGTCAAAGCACAGCTCCACCTGCGTATAAAGACTCGCCTAGAAAAATTAGCCGAGCAAATTTCAAGCAAAAATTAAAAAATTTAGGATGATGAATATGTTTTCACGCATAGCAGGTACAGGTAGCTATTTACCAGAAAAAGTAGTAACCAATCATGATTTGGCAAAAATGGTTGAGACAAGCCACGAATGGATTGTAGAGCGTACAGGTATCGAAAAACGCCATCTTGCAGCCGATGATGAAACCACCTGCGATTTTGCTGAAAAAGCAGCCCGTTTAGCAATGGAAATGGCAGGAAAAACAGCCGCAGATATTGATTTAATCATTGTAGCAAGCACCACGCCTGATCTTGTTTTTCCTAGTACCGCCTGTTTATTACAGAGTCGCTTAGGCATTACAAATGGTGCCGCAGCCTTTGATGTACAAGCTGTTTGTACAGGTTTTGTGTATGGGCTAGGGATTGCGGATAAATTTATTCAAAGTGGCTCACATAAATGCGCTCTAGTCATTGGTGCAGAAACGCTCTCGCGCATTGTCGATTGGAGCGACCGCAATACCTGTGTTCTATTTGGTGACGGTGCAGGGGCAGTTGTCTTAGAAGCCAGCGAAGAAGCAGGTATATTATCCACGCACTTACATGCAGACGGTGATTATGCCGACCTATTGAAAGTAGACGCAGGGGTTTCAAAAAATTCTGAGATATTAAAGTCAGGCGGTGCTTTTATTGAAATGCGTGGTAATGAAGTCTTTCGCGTGGCAGTAAAAACACTCGGCAGAATAGTGGATGAAACCTTGGCGCATAATAACCTTCAAAAGTCAGATATTGATTGGTTAGTACCACATCAAGCCAATATACGTATTATCGCAGCAACCGCCAAAAAATTAAAAATGTCGATGGATAATGTCGTCGTGACCGTGCATGAACATGGTAATACCTCCGCAGCATCTATACCTTTAGCCTTAGATACAGCAGTACGCGATGGACGTATTAAGCGTGGCGAAACACTTTTGCTAGAAGGTTTTGGCGGTGGGTTTACATGGGGTTCTGCTTTAATTAAATTTTAGCCGCCCCATCTCTTTTTCAAAAGAGACAAACCAATGCCAGATAAAGAACCAGAAAAGTTTGATAGCAAACAGTTTTTAACGACCGTTCCACACAAGCCTGGCGTATACCGTATGCTAGATGTGGACGACACGATTCTTTATGTTGGCAAAGCTAAAGATTTAAAAAATAGAGTGTCTAGCTACTTTCGTAGCAACCTCGTCAATTCCCGTATCTGGTCGATGGTTAAACAGATACAAAATGTCCGCATTACCCTTACCGACACCGAAGCAGAAGCACTGCTGCTTGAAAGCAACCTCATAAAAAAGCATCAGCCACGCTACAATATCTTATTACGTGACGATAAAGGCTACCCCTATATTTATGTCTCAGCACATAAATACCCACGCGTGCGATTTCATCGCGGCGGGAAAAACTTAAAAGGTCAATTCTTTGGCCCCTATCCAAGCTCAGGCGCGGTAAAAGAAACACTAAACCATCTGCAAAAACTATTTCAAATGAGGCAATGTGAAGACAGCTACTTTGCTAATCGTTCACGCCCTTGTTTACAGTATCAAATAAAACGCTGTACCGCCCCCTGTACCAATGAAATTAGCGTCGATGACTATCAAATTGGCGTGATGCACACGATCAAATTTTTACAAGGAAAAAGTCATCAAGTGATTGATGATCTTGTAAAACAAATGGATAAAGCATCCCTAAGTTTGGAATACGAAAAAGCCGCAGAATGTCGCGATCAAATAGAAAACTTGCGCAAAATTTCACAACAACAATATATCAATGGCGCAAAAGGGGATATTGATGTGATCGCGTTACAACTAGCCTCAAACGTTGCCAGCATACAGGTGCTAACCATTCGAGGAGGTAACAACCTTGGCAATAAAAACTTCTTTCCCAAGCTACCCTCTGTCGATGTCAATGAGGCAGAAATACTAAGCTCCTTTATTGCTCAATATTACCACACCAGAAAAATTCCAAGTCAGCTATTATTAAGCCATATGCCAGAAGATAAAGAGGCTTTATCTGACATGCTATCGCTTAAAGCAGAGCGTAAGGTTATGCTAAGTTACAAGACGCGTGGCAAGCGAACACGCTGGGTTGATATGGCATCGCGTAACGCCTTGCACGCTTTGCAAACAACGTTAAGCTCCAAAGAAGGTATGCAAAAACGTTTGTTAGCATTACAACATGAGTTGAACTTAGATTACATTCCCAAACGTATGGAATGCTTTGATATAAGCCACACCCAAGGCGAGGCAACGGTAGCATCCTGTGTTGTTTTTGGCGCAGATGGCGCGCTTAAGTCAGAATATCGACGTTACAATATTTCAGGCATCACCGCAGGCGATGATTATGCCGCGATGAAGCAAGCGTTGCAGCGACGCTTTAAAAGAATACAAAAAGGAGAAGCAAAGCTACCCGATATTTTATTGATAGACGGTGGTAAAGGGCAGGTAACACAGGCCTTAGACGTTATCCAAGAGTTACAGATGACAGGCGTAGACGTGATCGGTATCACCAAAGGAGAAGGGCGTAAAGCCGACTTAGATACCTTAACCATCGGGAAAACTAGAGTTGAGCTAGACCCGCATTCCAGTGCCTTGCATTTAGTACAACAAATACGCGATGAGGCACATCGGTTTGCGATAACAGGGCATCGGCAACGACGACAAAAAGCCCGCACCAGCTCGCCACTGGAAGAGATAGCAGGACTAGGACCAAAACGTAGGCAAACCTTATTAAAACAATTTGGAGGAATGCGTGCTATAACGATTGCAAGCATCGACGAACTGAGCAAAGTCTCAGGAATAAGCCGTCAACTTGCAGAAAAAATTTATAATGTTTTCCATGGAAAATAGAGCAATGACCTTTAACTTACCCATCTTTTTAACCCTGTTGAGAATCTTCGCCATCCCCTTAGTGATTGTGTTTTTCTTTATGGGCTATCCATTAGCAGCCGCAACCACCTTTGGTTTAGCAGGAGTAACCGACTGGGCAGACGGTTATTATGCGCGTAAGCTTGGTTTAGAGTCTCGTTTTGGCGCATTTCTTGATCCTGTCGCCGATAAGCTAATCGTCGCCATTGCCCTGCTACTTGTCGTTAGCCGAGAAGCCGATATGTGGATCACCCTAGCAGCCTGCGCCATTATAGGGCGTGAGATTGTTATCTCTGCACTACGCGAATGGATGGCAGAATCTGGTCAAAGCAGTAAAGTAGCCGTTGTACACTTAGGCAAAATAAAAACAGTCGCACAAATATTTGCCCTGATCTTCTTACTCTACAATCAACCCTTATTTGGCTTTCCAATCCGTGAAGCAGGTTTAATTTTATTAGCCGTCGCCACCGTTTTAACCTTGTGGTCAATGGTCGAATACTTGCGCAGCGCATTCAAAAAATAAGGTAAGGAATGAGCACGAAATAAGTTCCCGATCTTATAACGCAGAATTTTTATTTCA
>CAZQTJ010000059.1:0-8883 GCA_964596035.1 uncultured Cocleimonas sp.
AAATTATCTAGTTCTCGGACAAGCTCCTAGTTACCGCGTTAATCATTTCTAAGCTGTGAAAATTTCCGTTTTAGCGCTATTCACTTTCCCCCTTTAGATGTTCTTGCAAAGCTTGTTCAATTTGTTTTTGTTGTTGTATATCTTCAAGTAATGTTTGATTTTTTAGTGTGATGTGAAATATATCTTCTGCCTGTTCGCCTAATGTGCTAATTCTTGCGCTATGTACGTGTACTCCTTGCTCATGAAAAACTTGGCTGATACGACTCAAAAGCCCTGGGGAGTCGGCGGTGTTAATCGTGATCACTGTTTTTTGTTTTTTAGTGTTTTGAGTAAAGCTAATACGGGTGATGGTATTAAAGTATTTAAGTTGTCTTGGGGTACGGTAATGCTTAGTGTTAAGTGAGAAGTTAGGATCGTTCAGGCTTTTTTCTACTGCTTTTATAAGCAGTGCAATATCGTCTGCATCGGCAATGGGTTTACCTTCTGGACTGAGTAAATGCAGGGTGTCGAGCGCGTAGCTATCATCATTTGTGGAGTGAATCCTTGCGGCTACAATACTTAGCTGTAATTGCTCTATAGCGGCACTAATACGCACAAAAAAATCATCACAGTTTTTGGCATAAATTAAGAGTAATGTACTGCTGTTATTGTTACTGTCTTGTTTAACCGCAATGACGGTTTGATGATGGTTAGGCGTGATTTGTTTAGCGTGCCATAGCAACATATTAATGGGAGTTTGGAGAATATAATCATCATTAAAACGATCCCATAGAGCGGTGCAATCATCACTAGTGATCTTTAAGCGTGATAATTGCTGTAATACCGACTCCTTTTTTTCTTTAAGAATTTCTTCTGTGCTAGTAGTCAGTGATCCATTGCTGAGCAAATGACGGCGTGTATTGGTGTAGAGGTCTTTTAACAAAGTATGTCGCCAGCTATTTAATAGCGTAGGATTTGTCCCTCGAATATCGCAGATGGTGAGTAAATAGAGATAGTCTAGGCGAATGGGGATAGATACTTTGTCTGCAAATGCTTGAATCACCTCTGGGTCAGAAATATCTTTACGTTGGGCGACAGAGCTCATCTCTAAATGTTGTTTTACCAGCCAACTGACTGTATTTGCGGCATAGGTACTCATGTCGTGTGAGCGGCAAAATGCTAAGGCATCGACAGCACCTTTCTCTGAGTGAGAGCCACCTCGTCCTTTTGCAATATCGTGAAAGAGGGCGGCAAGATAAAGAATCTGAGGTTTCGGTAAGCTTGCAAATATTTGACTACAAAAAGGTAGTTCTTCAATCCCCTTGTCGGTGCTTAAACGGCGTACATTGCGGATAACTTTTAGGGTGTGCTCATCAACCGTATAGGCATGAAATAAATCATATTGCATACGTCCAACAATATGAGCAAAAGCAGGAATATAAGCGGCTAAAACACCGTAACGATTCATGCGACGTAATACAAACGTGATACCTTGAGACTCGGACATAATGCTCATAAATAATTGTTTATGATGATTATTATCACGGAAATCTTGATCAATCAGGTGTAAATTATCACGGATAGCACGTATTGTATTGGGCGACATGCCTTTCATTTTGGGGATGGTTTGTAGCATAAAAAAGACTTCTAACAAGGTATGCGGATAATTTTGAAATAGGTCTTTATTGGCGAGATGCAGATAACCATTATGGTTGAGGTAATGCTCATTGATAGGGCGCGTTGAGGGAGAAGAAGATGGGCAGATACTTTCGCGGAGTATGCCTAAGGTAACTTCTGTAATACGTTCAAGCGAGGTGATGGTGCGGTAATACTGCTGCATAAATTCTTCAATACAGTGATTGTTTTCATCGTTTATAAATCCAAATTGATGCGCAAGTGGGCGTTGATGATTGAACAATAAACGGTCTTCTTTACGTCCTGCTAGTTGGTGTAAAACAAAACGTACTTTCCATAAGAAATGAAGTCCTTCAACAAGCGTATTCAGTTCATCTTGGCTAATAATATCTTTTTTAACGAGAATAGAAAGCGAGTTTGTACCGTACTCACGTTGGATGATCCAGTTGATCATTTGAATATCACGCAAACCACCAGGACCTTCTTTTAAGTTAGGCTCAACACGATAAGCAGAGTCGCCATAATGTTTATAGCGTTTGCGTTGTTCTTCGATTTTTGCGGTAAAAAAGTCACTACTTGCCCATAGTAAAGAAGGGCTAACTCTCTCCTGTAGCTGATGAAATAGTTCCACATTACCGCTAAGAAAACGCGATTCCATTAAGTTGGTGATAACGGTAAGGTCTTTCTCTGCCTCCTCAGCACATTCATCTAATGTGCGTACACTATGACCAACCTCTAAACCTAAATCCCATAATACGGTAATAAAATCAGATAAAAGCGCTTGTTCTTCGTCGTCAGGCTCTCTGCTTAATAATAATAAAAGATCAATATCAGAAGAAGGGTGCATTTCTTGGCGACCATAACCACCTACCGCAATCAGTGATGCAATATCCCGACCTTCTAAATTATTTTTAACCCATAAATCAACCAGTAGACTGTCAATTAAATTACTGCGTTTAATCAATATTTGATGAATATTGACCTCATTATCGAAGTCTTTTTGTAATGCTTGCGAGTTTTCTATGAGAATTTGTTTTGGGTTCATAAGTTTATTATTGGTTGATTATGTTTAACAGCGGTAGAGAGTGCGTGGGCAGATAATCTTATAAATATTCCAATGCATTTTCTAAGCGTTTAGCGGGCATTATTTTTATGGTATTTCCGCCGTGGCTTATCTTTTCTCGTGGCATATTTCCATAAGGAATAATGGCGCGTTTAAAGCCATGTTTACAAGCCTCTTTTAAGCGTTCTTCGCCATTGGGTACTGGGCGTATTTCACCTGCTAAACCTACCTCGCCAAATACAATCATATCGGCAGGATGCGCTTGATTACGGAAACTCGATAAAGCCGCAATTAACAAGGGTAAATCAGCACCTGTTTCGGTTATTTTGACACCACCTACAACATTAGCAAATACGTCTTGATCGAACATGGAAATACCACCATGACGATGTAAAACCGCCAGTAACATGGCTAAACGATTTTGCTCTAAGCCTAAAACCACACGTTTAGGGTTGCCATGACTTTCATCGACCAAAGCTTGTATTTCCACCAACAGAGGGCGCGTGCCTTCTCTTGTCACCATAATAACGCTACCTGCGACTGATTCTTCATGGCGAGAAAGGAAGATAGCAGACGGGTTACTGATACCAACTAAGCCTTTTTCCGTCATTGCAAATACGCCAATTTCATTCACAGCACCAAAGCGATTTTTTACGGCACGCAAAATACGGTGACGACTACCAGGGTCACCCTCAAAATACAATACGGTGTCAACCATATGCTCCAAGACGCGAGGCCCTGCTAATGTTCCCTCTTTGGTTACATGACCTGCGATAAAAATAGAAGTCCCTGTGAGTTTTGCAAAACGGGTTAATAAGGCGGTTGCTTCACGAATTTGCCCTACCGCTCCAGGAGCGGAGGTGAGTATCTCAGTATAAATAGTCTGAATGGAATCAATCACCATAACGTGAGGCTTTTCGATTTTTGCATGAGCAATAATACGTTCGATACAGGTTTCAGTGAGTAGCCGTAAACGATCTAACGGCAGCTCAAGACGTTGGGCGCGCATCGAAACTTGTTGCAGCGACTCCTCGCCTGTCACGTAAAGTGTGCGTAAATTGTTAAAATTGGCAAGTGCTTGAATCAAAATAGTTGACTTCCCAATACCAGGGTCACCACCAATTAAAGTAACAGAACCCTGCACTAAACCGCCACCTAATACACGATCTAACTCAGGCATATTGGTTGTCGTTCGTGCATTTTCTGTAATGTTAATATCTTTAATTGACTTTATCTGGCTGGCATTGTCTCCCGCATAACCTTCAAAGCGTGCAGTATTTGCTGTCGCCGTTGTTTTACCTGATGCAATGGTTTCTTCTAATGTGTTCCACGCTTTACATTCGCCACATTGACCATTCCATTTATTATGGATAGAACCACAGGCACTACAAACATATTCGGTTTTTGTTTTCGCCATTGTTAATAAACTCAAAAAAGTTAAATGATATGAGTATACCGCAGGGTGTATTATTATGTGCTTACCCCTAATTATTTATTTTCCCCAATGGTCTATATTTTATGAGAGATTATTTCAGGTATCGCCCTTTTTTTGTATTAGTTCTTAGCCTTCTTTTATCGCTGATTCCGCAGAGTGTATTGGCGGATAATGATAAGTATTTATTAGCGGCATCGGTGGTAAAGATTCATGTAACGTCTAAATCGTTTGAATATTCTGAGCCTTGGAATAGCAGTACACTCAGTTTTACAGGGACTGGGTTTGTTATAGCAGGTAATAGAATTATTACTAATGCACATATTGTCGAAGACAATACCTTTATTGAGGTGCAACTTGATGGCGACTCTGTGCGTTATAAAGCCTCTGTTATTGCTGTCGCACATGAAACAGACCTTGCCTTAATCACACTCGATGATAAGCATTTTTTTGATAAAGTAAAACCACTAGCACTGGGAAAACTCCCCGACCTACATCAAAAAGTGTCTGTCTTTGGTTATCCTGTTGGGGGCGATGTTTTAAGCATTACAGAGGGGGTTATCTCCCGTATTGAATATCAAGACTATGTTCATAGTGACCTTTCTCACTTAGCGATTCAGGTCGATGCTGCCATTAATTACGGTAACAGTGGCGGTCCTGCGACGGTTGATAATAAAGTGGTGGGTGTTGTGATGCAGTTTGATGGCAATGATGATAATTCAGGTGGTTATATGATTCCTGTCAATTTGCTAAAACGTTTCTTAAATGATGTCGATGACGGTAAGTTAGATGGTATTCCAGCATTGAAAATTGAGACGCAAAATTTGGAAAGCAGTGTGTTACGTGAAGCGTATTACAAACTCCCTAAGGGCGAGTCAGGTATTTTAGTTAGCAAGGTTTGCGCAAATACACAGACCGCTAAGGTCTTGCAGGCTGGGGATATTATTAAAAAAATTGATGGTAAAAAGATCGAAAATAATGGACGCGTTTTTGGCGATAACAAAACACGTTTTACTTTTTTACACTATGTTGATATGCACCAAGTGGGCGATGTTTTAAAGCTAGATATTATTAGAAAGGGGGAACCTAAAAGTATTAGTTTTACACTTGACGATTTAAAAGAATTGGAACAAGAATTTGATCAAGATGCTCGATATTTTATTTTAGGAGGCTATGTTTTTGTCGCGGACAAATATTATCCAGACTGTTTAACCGCTAAAGAATATAAAAAATCAGAAGATAAACAGCGAATCGATAGCATCACGCTGGTTAATATCTTACCGACGGAAAATAATAGAGGAACACATGAACTTTCAATGATGGAGGTGACAACGATAAACCAGCAGAGATTTAATACCTTTAAAGCGTTTTATTGTTTAATGATGAAGTCTGAATCTCCGCTTCTTTTGCTTCAGGATGAAGAAGGTGAATCTCTCGCCATTAACCGAGAGCTTGCGACTAAAACTCAAGCCACAACCTTAGAGGAGTATCAAATACACAAGCCTCAATCAAAGGAAGTGGATGAGTGGGAGAAGAACAATAGCTGTGGCAAATAATATTATCTGGATTATAGGCTGCGGGGATATAGGTCGTCGCGTTGCGGGGCTTTATTTACAGGCATCCTCACGGCAGAGCGATGTCAATATTAAGGCTATCGTGAGCAGTAGCGCATCAAAAAAACGCTGTGAAAATATTGGTTTGAAGGCATTTGCGCTTGACTTGGATAGTGAGGAGATAAGTGAGTCATTGTCAGTGCATAATAAAATAGAAAATGCACCGCTTTTTTATTTTGCTCCACCGCCATCATCAGGAAGAGAAGACACTCGTCTACATCACTTTTTATCCTCGTTAGCCCATCAGCCAAGACGTATTGTTTTAATTAGTACAACGGGGGTTTATGGAGACTCCAAAGGTGCGTGGATTGATGAAAATTTTATGGTTAATCCCGTAGCAGATAGGGCGCATCGACGCTTATCAGCCGAGAAAACATTACAGCAATGGGCGAAACATCATCATCGTGAATATATCATTCTTCGTGTACCAGGCATTTACGCTAAAGATCGTTTGCCGTTAGCGCGTTTAAAGAAGGGGCTCCCCGTGGTGAATCGTAACGAGGCAGCTTGGACAAACCGTATTCATGCGGATGACTTGGCGATGGTCTGTAAAACAGCGATGGAGTCTGCGATTAGTGGTGAAATTTACAATGTAACCGATGGACAACCTAGCACGATGACCGACTACTTTAATCGGGTTGCTGACTATGCAGGACTAGCCCGTCCACCTCAAATCAGTATGCAGGAAGCAGAAACCACCTTAAGCGCGGGCATGGTGTCGTATTTACGTGAATCACGCCGTATTCGTCATGCGAAAATGCTCAAAGAATTACACGTGACGCTACAGTATCCAAGCTTAAAAGACGGTTTGCGGATTTAGGATAAAAATTAAGATAATCTTAGCGTCTCGCTCTTCGCTTGCTCTGTGGTTTTTTTCTGGCACTTTTTCCGCGTCGTTTTTTAACAGGTATACGATGATGTAAGTCACGTTCCGCCTGTCGTGAGCGGTGTGGCTTGGCATTAGCGGAGTTGGAATAAGGCACAAGATGTTCCTCGCCACTACCAATTAAATCCCCCCTCCCCATTTGTTTTAAGGCTTGGCGTAATACGGGCCAGTTTTCAGGGTCGTGATAACGTAAAAAAGCTTTATGCAGTTTGCGTTGCTTGCCATTGCGAATAATGGACACATTTTCAGCGCGTCGAGTGACCTTTTTTAAAGGATTTAACTCGCTGTGATACATGGCAGAGGCTATTGCTAAGGGGGTTGGCATAAAAGCTTGTACTTGGTCGGGCTTAAAATGATTGCGCTTCAACCATAATGCCAAGTTCAACATATCGTTATCGCTGGTGCCTGGGTGTGACGAGATGAAGTAGGGGATTAGGTATTGCTCCTTGCCTGCTTGCTTTGAGTATTTATCAAACAGTTTTTTAAACTGATGATAGCTACCAATACCAGGTTTCATCATCTTCGATAAAGTATCGTCTTCCGTGTGTTCGGGGGCGATTTTCAAACGTCCGCCGACATGATGCGTCACCAGTTCTTTAATGTACTCAGGGTCGCGTACTGCTAGATCGTAACGTAGACCAGAGGCGATAAAAATCCGTTTAACGCCGTCAATATTACGCGCACGTTTATAAAGTTTGGTCAGCGGTTGATGGTCGGTGTTGAGGTTGGGGCAAATAGCAGGGTAAACGCAGGACAAGAGACGGCAAGATGCTTCAATCTTGGGGTCTTTGCATTGTAGGCGGTACATATTCGCCGTAGGGCCACCAAGGTCAGAGATATTGCCTGTAAAACCAGGAACGTCATCACGTATCGCCTCGATTTCTTTGATAACAGAATCTTCAGAGCGACTTTGAATAATACGCCCTTCATGTTCGGTGATAGAGCAAAACGTACATCCACCAAAACAACCACGCATAATATTCACCGAGAAGCGGATCATATCGTAAGCAGGTATTTTTAGATCACCGTAAGCAGTGTGGGGCTTGCGGGTGTAGGGTAGCTCAAAAACACTATCAAACTCAGTCATCGACAAGGGAATAGGGGGCGGGTTTAGCCAAACATCACGGTTTCCATGTCGCTGAATTAAGGCGCGAGCATTGTTAGGATTGGTTTCTAAGTGAAAAACACGGGAAGTATGTGCGTATAAATAGCGATCTTTCACCACTTGTTCAAAAGAGGGTAGGCGAATGACGGTCGTATCGCGTTTTAAACCTTTGGGACGTTCATTAAAATGTATTACCTGCGACGCGCCTGCATTGGGGTCAATCGTTTTATTTTTATCACAGCTTTTATTGTTATTGCTGGTGTCGATGTAAGGATCAGCTTGTGGATGATCTAAGCTGATTTTGTCATCAATTTCGCTAGAATCCAGCACTGTCCAACCTTGTGGAATCCCCTGACGCATAAAAGCGGTGCCACGAATATCAGTGAGTTCTTTTAACGATTCTCCTGCGGCAACACGATGTGCAACCTCAACCACGGCACGCTCGGCATTGCCGAATAAGAGTAAATCTGCTTTGGCATAAAGAAGAATCGACTGGCGCACCTTTTCTGACCAGTGGTCGTACTGTGCAACCCGTCGTAAACTGGCTTCAATACCGCCGATAATCACAGGAATACCTTTGTAGGCTTCTTTTGCACGTTGAGTATAAGCAATAGTAGCACGGTCTGGACGTTTACCCGCTACGCCACCTGCGGTATAGGCATCATCTGAACGACGTTTTTTCTCGGCGGTGTAGTGGTTCACCATCGAGTCCATATTCCCCGCAGCAATCGCAAAGAATAAATTGGGTTTGCCTAAAGTGCGAAAATCATCGGCAGAACGCCAGTCAGGCTGGGAGATAATGCCCACACGAAACCCCTGAGACTCCAGTAAACGACCAATAATAGCCATCCCAAAACTAGGGTGGTCAACATAAGCATCGCCCGTTACGATAATAATATCGCAAGAGTCCCACTCTAGCTCATTCATCTCTGTACGTGACATGGGTAGCAAGGGGGCAGGGACTAAGCCCATTTTATATGGCCAGAATTTGGGGTAACTGTGGAGGTCTTTCGGTTTGGATAGCATCGCGTGATTATACGCTTTTGTATTTTTGATGCTATTGCTTGTTTTTTTAGGAGGTAAATAGGCTAGGAGCTTGTCCGAGAATAGAAGTCGTCGCGAGAAAAAGCTGATTTGAGCTAGATTTTTCACTAATTTAAGGAGAATAGT
>CAZQTJ010000060.1:0-8881 GCA_964596035.1 uncultured Cocleimonas sp.
ATAATATCTTTGTAACTTTTAGTAATGTAATACATTACTGTTGAGTTTATATGGATAGTTTGTGCAAAAAATTAGTATGAGAGGTTCTTTTTAAAGGTTCTCTTACAGATAACAAGAAAGCCATATAAATGGCGGATACCCATTGTGTTTTTATAGCGTACAACACACTATAAAAGCAAGCAGGGTGATTTATAATAAAAATAATAGGCAGGGTTTATTCAGTGTTTTCCATTGGCAGAAATAAAGGCAATCTTTTAGGTATTGATATTAGCTCTTCGGCGGTGAAACTTATTGAGCTTTCTCGAAAAGGCAATGAGTATCGAGTGGATAGTTATGCAGTTGCATCGCTTCCAGAAGGCGCAGCTTTTGAGAGAGATATTATTGAAGCAGACCCTGTAGGGGAAGCTATTCGTAAAGTGCTCAAAAATAGCCGTACGAAAAGTCGCCATTGCGCACTTGGTATTCCTTCATCTATGGCAATTAATAAAGTTATTTCAATGCCTGACTCTATTCCTGCGGGAGAGATGGAGGCGCAAATTATTTTAGAGGCAGAGCAATACATTCCATACCCAATGGATGAAGTGAATTTTGATTTTGATGTACTAGGTCCTTCAGCAGATGTCCCAGGTATGGTCGATGTTTTACTGGGTGCAACACGCACAGAAAATGTTGAAGTTCGTTTAGCCGCTGCGGAAATGGCAGGTTTGACGGTTGATGTGGTTGATCTTGAATCACACGCAGTAGAATTGTTATTTAGCAAACTTGTTAATGATATTTCTGAATATGACACCGTTGCTGTTGTTGACTTTGGTGCCTCAATGACGGGAATAAATGTATTTCATAAAGGACGAGTTGTTTTCTCACGAGAGCAAGTTTTTGGTGGAAAACAATTAACAGAAGAGATAATGCAACGCTATGGTCTTCCTTATTCTGAGGCTGGTCTGGCAAAGAAAAACGGCAACCTTCCAGAAGGCTTTATTCCAGAAGTGCTTGATCCTTTTAGAGAGAATATGGTTCGTCAAGTGCAACGCTTCTTACAGTTTTATCATGCCTCAACTCAAAATGGTCAAGTTGAAAAGTTATTACTATCAGGTGGCTGTGCCAGTATTCCAGGCATTGATGAGCAAATTCAAGAAGCAACAGGCGTTCCTGTTTCTTTAGCCAATCCTTTTTCAAACATGGTTCTAAATGGAAGAGTAAACCCCGCCCGTTTTACCAGTGATATACCCGCGATGTTAGTTTCTACAGGGCTAGCTTTGAGAGGTCTTGAATAATGGCAGGTTTAAATTTATTACCATGGAGAGAAGAAGCTCGTAAGAAAAGCCAGCAAAACTTTGTCATGATGGTAGCCGCAGCCGTTGCATTTGGAGCGTTTAATGTATTTGGCGTATACACTTATTATAATGGTGAAATTGATTACCAGAATGAGCGTAATACCTACATTAAAGCGGAAACTAAGCGGCTTGAAAAAGACATTGCAGAGATTAAAAAATTAGATGCAACGAAAAAAGCATTAATGGAGCGCATTGTCGTCATCGAACGTTTGCAATCAACCCGTCCTGGTATTGTGCATTTATTTGATGAAATGGTAAATGCACTACCTAAGGGATTATTTTTAACAAAGTTAGAGCAACGTTCTGGGAAAGTTCAAATTGAAGGAAAGGCCGAGTCTAATACGCGCGTTTCCAGTTATATGAAGCGACTTAATGCCTCTCCTTGGTTGAAATCATCGGATTTAGATAAAATTATTGTCGACAATACAAAAGATAAAAATCGTTTACGTCGTTTTAAACTGAATGTAACACAGGTTTTTAAAGTGGCTGTAGAGAACAAAGAAGGAGGCAATCATGGCAATTGATCTTCAAGAGTTTAATAGTTTAATAGAAGACCCAGGAAACGTATCGCTCCCTGTCAAAATTTTAGCAATTCTCATTATTTTTGGAGCCGTTTTATTTTTAGGCTACAAGTTCATTGTTGTTGATCAAATGATGGTGTTGGACTCTGTAAAATCGGAAGAGCTTAATTTGCGGGTGGCTTATGAGAAAAAACAAGCGCGTGCCAATCAGTTGCCCGCTTTTAAAGCACAGTTAGCGGAAATGCAGCAATCATTTGGTTCTTTAATTAAGCAGCTTCCTAGTAATACCGAAATACCAGGCTTGATTCTTGATATTTCCGAGAAGGGCTTGTCGAATGGCTTGGAAATTGATTTGTTTGAACCAAAAGCAGAGATACAGAAAGAATTCTATGCTGAAAAGCCGATTAATCTAAAGGCAAAAGGTAAGTATGATGAAATAGCCTCTTTTGTGAGTGATTTATCGGCTTTGCCACGGATCGTTACTATTAATGATATTCGCCTTATACCAATGAAAGCAGATAAGTCAAAGAAATCAGCCAAAAAATCAGATGTACGTGTTGTGATGGAAGCAACCATAAAAACCTATCGTTATATCAATGAAAATGCGGATGATACAGAAGGGGATGTGTGATGAAATATAGATCTACTGGTTTTCATAATAAAAAACAACAGATTATAAAACTAACGGGCTTATCTATTCTGGCATTCTCTCTCTCAGCCTGTAATGACGGTGTGAGTGATATTGATGATTACTTTGCAGAAAATAGGGCAAAAGCAGCGAAACCGATTGACCCAATTCCTGAGTTGAAGCCTTATCTGCGTTATGTTTATCCTGTGCATGAAAAAGATCCCTTTGATAGAGCGATGCTTATTCCAGAGGCTGTGCCTCAGCAGATGGTAGACAGTGGTGTTAAGCTAGATGTAAACCGTGTAAGAGAATTTCTTGAAGGATTTCCATTAGATGGTTTAAGCATGGTGGGTACTGTCCACAAAGGAAATACGCTTTGGGCTTTAATAAAAACGCCTGATGGTGGTGTGCAAAGCATCAAAAAGAATAATTATTTAGGGCAGAATTACGGTAAAGTCCTGAATATATCGGAAACAAAAATTGAGATTAAAGAAATTATTCCCAATGGAAATGGTGGTTACAAAGAAAGAGAAACGCTGATTTCTTTAAAAGACTTATGATTTTCAATGAGGTTTACCTGAATCCGTGAGGCTAATACGCATATAGGTATTATCTGAACCCGCATTAATCTCACGATTGAGTTTACCTTTGGTAGTACCACTTAGCTTAATTGTATTGTGGAATAGTTAGTATAAAGTTTATAGTTAGTAGCAGATTCAAAATATCTTGTTAATCATGGGTTTATTAGTAAAAAGAGTGTTTTTAACCCGTTTTTATGATGTAAAAAATCTATAAAAAACAAATAATTAATATATGTTCTTCATGTCTTATCTTAGCGTTAAATAAGCAAATAGATAGAAATGATAATTTAAAAATAAAAATAATAGTGTCAATAGCAGGTCTGAAAATGAAAACATTTAAGCACGCTTTGTTTGCGTTAACACTGCCAGTTTTTATGCTGGCAGCGGAGAATAGTCAAGCCGCGACCAGTTTGCAAACCGTAAATACCATCAAACAATCATCAGAAAGCACGTTACTGCGTTTTCATTTTGATAAAGCGGCCGTTACCCCCAGAAGCTTTATGATGGATATTCCTAACATGCTCGTGTTAGATTTTCCTGATGTCTTATCAGCTGATAGCTTGAAAAATACAATGGCGCAGTCTGACCTTGTTAAGAGTGTGAAATTTGCCAGTGCTTCTGGCAAGCTACGTGTAATGATTGCTTTAAAAAAGAAAAAGCACTATACAGCCAAGGTCGTCGGAAATGACGTTGTTGTTATTTTGTCAGATACAAAACCCACAATGGCAAGAAGAGTAGCGGCAAAGTCTGTTGTACGCGCAAGACCGAAACAGCTTGCTAAAAGAGAAGCAGTAAGGCGCGCTCCTTCTGTACACGTTGCGAATAACATACAATTAGCAGCAGCCGACCCTAATAAAACGGTCTATCCATTAGTACAACAAAAATCTGTACGTACACAGTCAATGGCTAATAACTATATGCAACGTCCTAAAACTGTTGTTAAAACAACGCCATATAGTTATGAGCCAGCACGTCGTGTTAAGCCTCGTGCAAAAACAGCATCAAATATACTCGGAATGATAGACTTTCGTCGTGAGAATAATGGTGATGGGAAAGTGATTATTCCAATGCCAAGCACTAAAGTCGATGTTGATGTTGTCAAAAAAGGAAATAAAGTTTCTATTATCATGAAGAATGTTCGCGTCGCCCAAGCAACGCGTCGTTTAAATGTACTGGACTTTGCAACCCCTGCTTCCTATATCGATATTACTCGTCGTGGTGCGAATGTTCAGATAGATATTACCGCCAGAACATCGTTTACACATGATGCGCATCGCGAAGGTGGCAATTATGTTGTTGTCATGAAAAAAATTAAGCGAGTAGTAAAAAAATCGACTGCAAAAAATCCTCTCAAGCCAAAGCAGAAAGTTTATAAAGGCAAAAAATTATCATTAAACTTCCAAGATATTGAAATACGATCAGTTTTACAATTATTAGCTGATTTTACTGATAAAAATATCGTGGTGAGTGATAGCGTAAAAGGAAATATCACGCTGCGTTTAAAGAATGTTCCTTGGGATCAAGCTTTGGATATTGTTTTAGAGTCAAAAGCACTCGGAATGCGTAGTAACGGAAATGTTATTTGGGTTGCTCCTGCAAGTGAGTTAGCGGCAAAAGAACAGCAAGAATTACAATCGCTAAAGAGAATTAAAGAGCTGGAACCATTAGTCACTGAATATATCTCGGTGAATTTTGCTAAAGCAGAAGATTTAGTGCAATTAGTTAAATCATCTCAAGGGAGTAAAGAAGGTACTTTATTGTCAAGTCGAGGCACAATATCGGTTGATGTAAGAACGAATACGTTGCTAGTGCAAGATACGGCTTCACGTATTGATGCGATTAGAGAAATGGTAAAAAGCTTAGATGTCGCAATACGTCAAGTGTCGATTGAATCACGTATCGTGATTGCAAATGATGAGTTTGGTAAAAACTTAGGCGCACGTTTTGGTGTGACGCAGTTAGCACCCTTTGGTCGCAGAGGCATGATGACGACATCGGGTGGCAGTGCAGCAACCGATTCGATGGTGAATGATGCGGCAGGTAGCTCAACTTCGAATAGACTTGCGCCCGTAAAAATACCTGCTTTATCGGATCGTTTGAACGTCAATATGCCAGTAGCAGGAGCCGCAGGTAAATTTGGTTTCTCTGTTTTAGCCAAAGATTTCTTATTAGACCTAGAGCTATCAGCACTACAATCTGAAAATAAAGGTGAGATTGTATCTACCCCACGGGTGGTAACAGCCAATAAGAAAAAGGCATTGATTGAGCAGGGTGTTGAGATTCCATACTTAGAAGCCTCATCAAGTGGCGCAACCAGTGTGTCTTTCAAGAAAGCCGTTTTAAGCTTGGAAGTAACACCACAAATTACGCCCGATGAACATGTGATTATGGATCTAAAGATCAATCAAGATACTGTTGGAAGGGTCTTCTCAGGTGTTCCGAGCATCAATACACGAGAAGTGAATACACAAGTCATTGTTGAAAGCGGTCAGACCGTTGTATTAGGTGGCGTACATGAAGAAGAGCATAAAAATGACCTGTCAAAAGTACCTGTTTTAGGTGATCTTCCTTATATTGGAAAGCTGTTTAAACGTACTTATAAAACGAATGATAAACGTGAACTGTTGATCTTTGTGACACCTAGAGTGCTTGATTAAGTAGGTGGATTAGAAAATAAAAAAGGCTCAAATTTATTTGAGCCTTTTTTATTGCTTGTAATTATCTACTTATTACTGAATAGATGTTACTTATTGACCAAACATTTCATCATAGTCAAGCATGGATGCTTTTATGACTTTTTCAGCATGTGCTTTGTTATAAGCAGGGCCGATAGAAACCGTAGATTCTTTTCCAGGCTGCATTTTATAAGTTGAAAAATAATGATGTAGGCGTTCGATCATAATTTCTGGCAAATCATCAATATCTTTTGTGTCATGCCATACATGATCGCCCTTCAATACTGCGATGATTTTATCATCTGCTTCACCGTCGTCTATCATTGGCAAACCACCTAAAACACGCGCATGTAAAACAATATCAGCACGGTTGATAGGGCGTTCTGAAATAATACAAATATCTAACGCGTCCGTGTCACCTTTTAAATTCTCACAGCCCAAATGCTCTGTCATTAAAGCACCTGTGCGAGCGCCACAATATGTTTTTGGAATAAAACCATAAAGTGAAGGTGGTTGAGATGATGTTCGTTGAGGGCGGTCTACGTGTATATAGCCTGTTTTTTTATCTATTTCATACTTAACCGAATCAAAAGGTGTGATTTCGATATACGCATTAACAGTATTCGCTTCATCCCCATCAGCGCAAGCTTCCAAGCCATGCCAAGGGTGAGGTCTCCAACGAAAAAATGCATCAGGAAAAGCCATTGTTATCTCCAGTGAGAGGGCGCAAAACAGTTGTTTTTTATTACTTTAAGATTACCCTTATTAAAGTAAATCTGAATCCGCATTAGCCTCACAGATTCAGGGGTAAAGTTAGTCAGCCCGTATTAATTGAAAAGAGAAGGCGCTGTAAATGATAGGAAATTACAAGCTTCTCAAAATTTTTAAGGCGAGAGCATAACATTTTTAGGGTAATGAGTGTTAGTTTCAACAGCTTGCCAATAAAATCGATTTAGAGCGCTCTGAAGTCATGGACAAACCCCCTACTTATCGGTATATATCTGTGCCTTATAAAGGAATTTAAGTGATGAAAATAGCAATAGCAGGCGCAGGTATTTTAGGTCATGTTTTAGCATGGAAACTCTATAAGCAAGGGCACGAACTCACCATTTATGAGGCAGATGCGGAAGGGGTAAATTCAGGCGCGGCATGGACAGCAGCGGGTATGTTAACACCGAATACAGAGCTAGAAGCCCCCGATGATGTCTTAGAAATGGGGCTGCGATCTTTAGCGCGTTGGCCAAAGTTGATTGATGACTTGCAAGGCTTGGCGACTTTTAATCGTGGTGGCTGTTGGGTCGTTGCTCATCGTGAAGACAAGGGTTCTTATCAGCATTTTGTAGACCATCTCCAACGTAATAAAGTCATCGACAGCGACAAAGTACGTTATTGTGATCGGAGCGATGTCATGCGTGGTCAGCCAGCTTTAAGTGAACGGTTTAGCCAAGCATTACACCTTCCTGATGAATGTTGGATTGACCCAGTGGAAGTCATGGCAGCCATTAAAACTTTGCTATGCAAAGAAGGAGTGCAATGGCATGACAACACGCCTGTTAAGCAGTGTTTACCACATAAAATCATCACCGAAAAGTCATCAAAAAGTTTTGATTGGGTGATTGATACACGGGGTTTAGGCGCACGCAAAGAGTGGTCGGAAGTGCGTGGCATTCGTGGTGAGGTCGTCGTAATGCATGCGCCAGAGGTTGATATTACCGCCTTAGTCCGTTTAATTCATCCGCGTTATAGCTTATATATCGTGCCGCGCCCGAATCATCATTATGTGTTGGGAGCAACACAAATAGAGTCAGATGATAAGGGACCGATGAGTGTGCGTTCAGCATTAGAATTACTTAGTGCCGCCTACAGTATTCACACAGGCTTTGCCGAGGCGAGAATTACTGAATTGCGTACAAACTGTCGCCCCACACTAGCTGATCATCGTCCTGCCGTGATTGTGCCACAAAAAGGTTTAATTCGAGCCAATGGGCTTTATCGTCATGGCATCTTACTTGCGCCAGAGGTCGCGTATTTGGTGCAGAATGAATTGAGTTAGGAAATTTTCATCATGTTAGAATGTCACAATGACTAATCTTAAATTCGAGTATTGATATGTTGAAGTTAACCCTAAATGGTGAGCCAAAAGAACTATCCGCAAGTATCAGTTTAGACAAAGCCATTGCACAGTGGCAACCAACAGCAGAGAAGTTTGCCGTCGCCGTCAATGGGGAGTTTGTTCCGCGTGGAGAATATGCTAATTTGATGTTACAAGATAATGACCAAATAGAATTATTATCTGCAATAGTAGGGGGTTAGTATGTGGGAAATTGGTGGAAAAAAACTCAATAGCCGACTCTTTATAGGCTCGGCAATGTACCCTTCCTTAGACATTATGCGCCAGTCGGTTGCCTCCTCAGAGGCAGATGTCATCACCGTCTCATTACGTCGTCAAACCAGTGAGCATGGCGATGGCAATGCTTT
This sequence comes from uncultured Cocleimonas sp., assembly GCA_964596035.1. Classification (GTDB taxonomy): domain Bacteria; phylum Pseudomonadota; class Gammaproteobacteria; order Thiotrichales; family Thiotrichaceae; genus JAGLBW01. Next base: position 8,218 of record CAZQTJ010000060.1, read on the forward strand.
TTGGGCGCATATAAAAGATTTAAACATCAACTTGCTACCTAATACGGCAGGATGTTTTTCGGCAAAAGAAGCAATAACAACCGCGCAGATGGCAAGAGAAGTCTTTGATACTAACTGGATTAAATTAGAAGTGATTGGTGATGAATACACGCTTCAACCCGACCCTTTTCAGCTATTAGAAGCAACAAAAGAACTCATCTCACAAGGTTTTGAAGTTTTCCCTTATTGTACTGATGACTTAGTGTTGTGCGATAAGTTAATCACAGCAGGCTGTAATATTTTAATGCCGTGGGGAGCGCCTATTGGTACAGGAAAAGGCTTAATGAATCCTTACGCTTTACGCACCTTGCGAAACCGTTTTACAGACATTAATTTATTAGTGGATGCAGGCTTAGGTGCGCCATCACATGCAACACAAGCAATGGAGCTAGGCTTTGATGGTGTCTTGCTCAATACTGCGATAGCAGAATCACACGACCCTGTATTAATGGCAGAAGGCTTTCGTGACGGCGTAAGGGCAGGGCGCAATGCCTATCTTGCAGGCGTTATTCCAGAGCGCGATATGGCACAAGCAAGCACCCCGACAGTGGGTAAACCTTTTTGGCACAAGCAATAAAAAGATAAACAGTAAAATCTTTGTGTGGTTTATATCCTGAACCCGTGA
>CAZQTJ010000061.1:0-8810 GCA_964596035.1 uncultured Cocleimonas sp.
GCTTATTATGATAAACGCTGGCAGGGCTACCTATTGGAAGCAAGCAACTTTGACCTGAATTCGTGAGGTCACTACAGCACAGGATTCAGGTTTGACTAATGAACGACGCTTGATTCCCTCCCTCTATTTGCACATACTCGGTAGACAATAATTTTTTGGATACCACAAAATGATAGGACAACTTCGCGGTAAACTCATCTACAAACAAGCACCAGAAATCATGTTAGATGTTAATGGCGTTGGCTATGAGTTATTAGCTTCAATGACTACCTTTCTCGATTTACCCGAGCTAGAACAAGAAACGGTTTTATTCACCCATTTTATCGTTCGTGAAGACTCTCAAACGCTCTATGCTTTTAGCTCTAAAAATGAGCGTTCCTTATTTCGTACTTTATTAAAAGTAAACGGGGTTGGTCCAAAAATGGCATTAGCGATTGTCTCTGGCATGACCGCGAGCGAATTCGCACAATACATTCGCGCCGATGATGTTGTCGCGCTAACCCGCCTACCAGGTGTTGGCAAAAAGACTGCCGAACGTTTGATTATTGAAATGCGAGATAGACTCCCTGAAGTTGATGACGAAGAATCTACAAGCTCCAACTCATCCGCGCATAGCCCCTCACAAAAACAAATCGAAACCGAAGCGGTTACGGCTCTACTCGCTTTGGGCTATAAACCACCTCAAGCCAGCCGCATGGTTTCATCCATCAGCGCCGATAATTTATCCGCAGAAGAAATGATTCGTCTCGCACTCAAGGCAAGCTTGTCATGATGGACGACGACGACCGCATTATCTCACCCGTTGCAGGTTTAGATGAACTCAGCGAAGAGCATATTCGTCCAAAATATCTGGAAGATTATATTGGTCAACCTGTCGTTCGCGAGCAAATGGAGATCTTTATCCCTGCCGCAAAAGCACGCGGTGAGGCACTAGACCATGTACTTATTTTTGGTCCACCAGGATTAGGAAAAACTACGCTGTCTCATATTATCGCCAATGAGTTGGGGGCTAATATGCGCTCTACGTCAGGTCCCGTGTTAGAAAAAGCAGGCGATTTAGCCGCACTACTCACCAATTTAGAGCCTCACGATGTATTATTTATTGATGAAATTCATCGCCTTAGCCCTGCGATTGAGGAAATTCTATACCCAGCAATGGAGGACTTTCAGCTCGACATAATGATAGGTGAAGGCCCCGCCGCTCGCTCTATTAAACTAGACCTTCCCCCTTTCACCTTAGTCGGTGCAACCACCCGCGCAGGTCTACTAACCGCCCCCTTACGCGACCGTTTTGGTATTGTGCAACGACTCGAATTTTACAATGTAGAAGACCTCAGCTACATCATCAACCGCGCCGCAGGTATTATTAAAGCCAGCATCGACGAAGGTGGAGCAGCCGAAATAGCACGACGCTCACGGGGTACGCCACGTATCGCTAACCGTTTACTACGCAGAGTACGTGACTTTGCACAAATAAAAGCAGACGGCAATATCACCGCAGAAATAGCAAATAATGCGTTGAATATGCTGAATGTGGATAGCGAAGGCTTAGATCATATGGACAGACGTTTGTTGCTTGCCATTATGGAAAAATTTGATGGTGGCCCCGTTGGCTCTAATAGCCTCGCCGCAGCGATAGGCGAAGAGCGTGGTACGATTGAAGAAGTATTAGAGCCTTTTTTGATTCAACAAGGATTTTTGATGCGCACTCCCAGAGGACGAGTTGCTACGCGATATGCTTGGCAGTATTTTGGACTGAATCCGCCTAAGAGCGTCGATTGACATGACTACTTGCCCAAAATACTCATCACTTTCGCATAATGCGCTTTTTCCCAATCATCCAATGACGTTGCGGCATCAAGTTCTGTTCTTTTTTTAGCGACAACAAACGCTTCTTTTTGCTGTGCATGGGGAATGATCGCGATACCCTCTTCATCTGCTATCACGATATCATTGGGGTTTACAACGACTGAACCACAACGAATAGGCTGATTCAGCGGGGCGATAAATTCTTTTACACCAGGTTTTGCGACACAGCCTCGTGCATAGACGGGAAATTTAGCGGCTTTAATCTCGCCAATGTCTCGTATCACACCATCTATCATCATGCCTGCGATACCGCGACTTTGGGCGATAGCGCAAACGTTTCCACCTGCTACTGCGTGCGAGTCATCACCTGCATCGACCACTAAAATAGAACCTGCGGGTGCTTCATAAATAGCGGCATGAAGCATTAAATTATCACCTTTGGTCAATTGTACCGTATACGCAGGCCCTGCTATGCGCGGCATACCTTGCCATAGGGCTTTTATGTGGTAGTCGATAAATTGCTCACGCGGAAGAAAGTCGGCATATTCTGTGGTAGCGAAGTCAGCAAAGGGAAGATTGTCAGGGGGGATACGTTCAGTCATACGTTTATTGCTCTCTTATCAGTTGATAACAGTCTATATCTCAGATAAACCGCGCTCTAAATCACGCTTTATATCATTCACATTTTCCAAGCCTATCGACAACCTTAACAAGCCTTCTGTAATACCCGTTGCGTCACGTTGTTCTGGGTCAATGCGTCCATGTGTGGTGGTTGCAGGATGGGTGATGGTGGTTTTCGTATCGCCTAGATTAGCGGTTATCGAGATCATTTGGGTATGATCGACGACTTTCCAGCCTGCTTCTTTTCCTCCGACAACCTCAAAAGAGAGGATGCCTCCAAAGCCTGACTGCTGTTGTTTGGCAAGTTCATATTGCGGATGCGAGTTTAATCCTGGATAGTTTACTTTGGTGACTTTGGGATGATTATCTAACCATGTGGCTATCTCTAGTGCATTTTCACAGTGCGCTTTCATTCTTAGGTTTAATGTTTCCAAGCCTTTTAAAAATACCCACGCATTAAAGGGACTCATCGCCACCCCACCTGTGCGTAGTACGCCAAAGACGTCTGTGCCTACGAGGTCTTTATCGCCAACCACTGCGCCGCCTAAGCATCGCCCCTGACCATCAAGGTATTTGGTGGCAGAATGGACAACGATGTCTGCACCTAAATCGAGTGGACGTTGTAATGCGGGGGTACAGAAGCAATTATCAATCACTAAAAGACTGTTGTTTGCATGGGCAATATCTGCCAAGGCTTTAATATCTACAATATCTGTTACAGGGTTGGAGGGCGTTTCGGCGAATAATAAGCGTGTATTGTCTCGTAAAGCCTTTTTCCAGCCGTCTAAATCGACCAGATCAACAAACTCAACCTCAACACCAAACTTTAGTAGGTAGTTATTAAAAAACACGGTCGTTGTGCCGAAAATGGCGCTTGAACAAACAATGTGATCGCCTGTTTTAAGCAGGGCAAGCATCACTGCCATAATGGCCGACATGCCTGATGATGTCGCCACGCAGGACTCGCCACCTTCTAGCGCGGCTAAACGCTCCTGAAAACAACGCACGGTAGGGTTAGTAAGTCGTGTATAAATATTTCCTGGCTCTTCACCACTAAAACGTGCTGCCGCTTCTGCCGCGTTTTTAAAAGTATAGCTTGAGGTAGGAAAGATCGCTTCAGAATGCTCTTGCTCGTTGGTTGAGGTATGCCCTGTGCGAATGGCTAAGGTATCAAATTCAAATTCGTTCATCATTGTTCTACTTTTGTTATGGGCATTAAAAAGCCCGTTATAGTTTGTCACTAAAACAGGCTTAAATAATAAGTACATCGCCTCTTTAGCTGAATTTATTGCGCGCCCGCAAGCTGTGTCAAATCGGCGCTGTATTTGGGATATTAAAAGAGATATATCACGAGGTCAAATTAATAGTGTCGCAAAGACCTTCTATAAACAAATCTAAAGAGATATATCAATAAGAACAAGGGTAAAAGTATGACTCCACCACCTGATTTTTTTGTACCACCTTTATCTGTACCAACAGGTAGTGAGGTTGGAGCAGTGTCTCCTTCTTGATCTAACTGCTTTAGGTAAGTCGCTAGCTGATTAACTTCATCGCTACTTAGCTCAATATCTTGATGTGCTGTTATTGCTTCTGCGATTGTTTTAGCAGAGCCGTCATGTAAATACGGGGCTGTTTGCCATATGCCCAATAAAGTAGGCGTATCTAATCCGTCTAATAACTTACCCAAGCGTTGACCACTACTTGTTTTTAATGTCCCTATATCATGCCGTACATGCGGTGCGCTATCTGTAAATTGCTCTCCTGAATGACATTCATCACAGGCTTTTGAGGTAAAGAGTTTTTTCCCTAGTTTAGCGGTTTGACTAAGCGTCCCATTTTGATGACGGTATGGGCTTATGGGGATTTTTTTTAGCGATGAGACATAAGCTGCCAAGTCATCTAATGCTTTGCTTACGCCTGATTTTTTAGTGCCAAGGGGATTTTGTCGTGTTTGCTCATGGAAGTTGGCATTGCTCATTAAGCCTGTTCCTGCGGATAAACCACGTATCTGACCTTCAAAGTCTTGAATTTCATCAAAGTTACCACTCCAATGCAACATGCCTTGATCCATTCCTCCATGCCCCGCTAGGCTAATTGTGTTTCGTAAACCCTCTCCAAAACCACTCATATCCCATACACGCCCGTCACCTCTCCCTTCGTTATGGCAACCTGCACAACTTGAATATTGTTCTTTGGATAAACGCGCATCAAAGGAGTCGTAGAATAGTTGCTTGCCTCTAAAAACAGAGGGTTTCAAGGACTCTTTTGCAACGGTCTTTAAGGTGGCAACTAAGGGAATATCATCTGATTGAGAATAAATTAAATTAAACAGATTAAAAACGGTGACGGATCTGTCCATAAAATTATGTACATAGAGGTTTAAGCCATTGTCAGATATAGCTAAACCTTGTGGCGCTCTTGCTGTTGGTATTCTAAAAAGAGGCTCGTTATTATAGGCATCAATCACTTCAATCTCTCGGCTACCTTCTAATGCGACAAAAAGATAACTACCAAATTTACCAAAAATAGCGGTACTGGCAATGCCACCGTTATCATGGTCAATACGCGCACTGAGCTCTTCTTTATTGGTGACTAAATTAATCTTAGAAGAGATACTCCTCACTGCACTATCAAAAGTAAGGTTCTGACCATCACGCATCATTCCACGTTTAATATTATCTTGTTTAGATGGAACCCAAGCACTTTTGCCATCAGGAGACAAGGCAATACCCCCCAGATAATTGGGAATTCCACGCGCGCGTTTCTCTGTATCAATTCCCTTGTTGTGCTTTAAAATGATCTTATTGCTAATAACAAACTGCTTCGTATTCACTACAATAATATTCCCGCCATACTCAATCCCATTTACTTCCGTTTTTGGTGATAAGGTAGACTCATCAGGTAGTGCTGGCGTAATGTAGCGAGAGAGATACAAAAGATTTTCTGTTGAGCTAAGACTAATATGTCGAGGATTTGCTCCTACTGATAAACTCGCTTCTATCGCATGTGAACTCGCATTAATTTTAAGTAATTGACCCGATGCTTCTAAAGCAACGTAAGCTACGTTATTACGCTTGGAAAATACAAGACCATAAGGCTGAGAAGCAAGCGGTAGTTGAATCGTATCAATCACACGCTTACTCTTAGGATCAATAATACTAATTGACGAAGAGCCTTTATTGCTCACCCAAAGCTCCCCATTGGGAGCAAAGGCTAATGATCTTGGCTGTTTACCAACAGGTATTTCAGCCAATTTAGAAAACGTCGAGACATTAAAGCCTGTCACGGTATTATTATCAGGATTCACATTCCAAATATTTCCACCTGATGCCTCACTATAAACAATACTCATTGAGGACTGGGCTTTTCCTTTGGCATGAGGTAGGTAAATAGCTTGTACAAATTGATAGCTCGACTCATTACCGGCACTATCTTTAGCCGTTAAAGTGACGGTATAACTACCTGGTTTTGAAAAACGATGTTGATATTTCTCTTTAGAGTAAGCGGTCTCGCCACTGCCGTCACCAAAATCCCATTTGTATTGAACACCCAATTTTGAGTTACTCCCAACGGGATAATTGATTAATTTATTCACCACCTTTGGTGGCTTTCTAATCTTACGAACCTCTAAGCTCCCTGTGATTTCCCATGATAATGAGAGAGAATTGCTCTGTCCTTTTACATCACTGACACTAATAGAGGCGGTATAAACACCAATTTTTGACGGTATTCCTGATATAACACCCGTTACACTATTAATACTCAAGCCATTGGGTAAATCTGTGGCTGTAAAATGAATAGGGTCACCATTGGCATCATTTGCAATGATATTTAAACTAACAAACTGTCCAACAATACTAGACTGACTTTCTATAGTCGATATAACAGGAGCGACATTAGTGAGTGGATTTTGAATAAGTAACGCGCTACTAATAGATTGTTTAGATAAGGAAGAACTTGAGTAAGTTAATGTTAAATTAGGCGTACCTGTATTCACAAAATACTCAACCGTTATAACATGCTCTCCTTTAGATAAATAGCCACTGTTTGACTGCTCTCTTAAAGCATGCAAACCGTCATTATCAATGAATAATTTACCATCAATCCAAAGACGGCTACCGTCAACAGATGCTAAATAAAACTGATAGTCATCGCCCTGATCAATAACAAGTCGGGCTGATAATCTCGCTGCAAAATGAGTGCTTGTTATCTCACTGGCTAAGGTAAAACGATCTGTAGCCCCTTGATAATCGGCTTTATTATTTTTAGACAATAAGGAGAAGTCAGGCAAGGTATTCCACACGCCATTATAAGACTCATAAGAAACGCCTTTAATGTTTCCTCTAGTGTAAATATTCCACGTCAGCAGTATTTCGGACTCTGCATCATTACGCCTATATTTTATTTTGCTACTATAAATTCCCGACTTGCTAACGACTCCCGAAATGACCCCTGACTGACGATCAATCGCTAACCCTTGTGGCAAGTTTTCAGCACTAAATTGTCCATCACTCACGCGATTTATCTTTATCTCTAAAGACACCGACGATCCAAGCAAATAAGCTTGTGCTTTTGGTTGCTCTATTGAAACAGCAGACTCACTGCTCACTTGTATAATTTCTGCAACCGAAGGGACATTATCTTGATTAACCGCAAAGAGCATCCAATATCCTGGCGTTAAAACATTCCTATTTGCATGGGCTGTTAATATGTATTTTCCGCCTCCCAAAGCAGAAAATTTAGGCGCAAGATAGCGTAAGTCCGTGTTGATAGCATGCGTTGTTGAAGACATCTTTATCAAAGAAAATTTCTTGATATTAGCGTCACTCTGTACCGTAAACTTCTGCCCATTTTTAATTTTCTTTATACTGCTAGATAGTTTAGGTCTACTCGCCAGTGAGCCATCACGATTAAATAAGTAGCCAGGGCTGTACAACTGCCCATCTTCATGGTCTGCCATACAATTACAAAGCCCTCCCCCTGCTGATAACACTCTGCCATCAGGCATCAATAAGGCGATGGAGTGATAATTGCGCGGCACACTACTATCTGCCGCTTCTCGCCATTTTTTCGTCTCTGGATTCCATATTTCCACAGGTAAAATACTGCCCTGATCGCTGAACTTAATACCTGAAGTGTTCCCTCCGACCACCATGACCTCACCTGTCGGAAGCATCACGCCATTATGAAATTTACGGGGATATTTCATTGAGTCAACCGCTGTAACAACAGGTGATATTCCATTTATATCTATTATCATTGCTTTATTGGTGCTTTTTTTATTACTCCCAGAAATAGCACCACCCGCGACTAATAATTTGCCTTCATCAAATAGAATAGTTGTCCCATGCTTTGGATACCAATCACGATTTTCAGTACCAACTTGAGTAATACTACCCAAATTTTTAACACTGATATTATGCATTTGCGGAGTTGGCCCTGAATGAAAAATATATCCTTGTGGTGACACATGTAGCAATGGCCACCATTCTCTTTCGTAATAATTTTCATATTGAAGAATAGGAGTTTGCAAATCAACACCTGTTAATACTTTCCAAGCTGTTTTTTCATTCCACACTTCAGGATAACGCCCACCGCTTGAACCCAAGGCAGTAAAGACCTCTCCCGATGGCAAGGCGACACTTGTAGGATACCAACGACCTTTATTCATATTATCAATACGCGACCAGCTATTTGTTTTGTAATCAAAAACACTCGTTGTCTTTACATGATTATTACCACCATTCACAAATAAGCGCCCATCCTCCAATAGCGAGAGGTGAGCCGCAAACATATCTTGGTAAGTATTATTTTGGCTAACAAACTGGTTGGTGACAGGATCCCATGTAGAAACATGCGTAAATTCTGTACCGCGAGGAAAGCTTCTTTTTTGACTTGCCGACCATGTAATGACACGACCATCAGGTAAATTAGCCGCTGTTACAGGTATTTGAGGCCACTTTATAATATCCCCCCACCGACCGACCTGTTTAGCATTAGCAGAGCGCTGCAAGTATCTATGTCGTCTAGGCGTAAAAGCAGGATAACCTTGGGCTAATTCAGCCCAATAGGCATCTTCTTCTGCATGGGCTTTACTTGCACCGACATGAGCAATAACAGTATTTGATACGGATACCAAAAAAAGTAGCAGTAATAAAATTATTTTTTTCATGTTTATAAAGCAAAGTGGCTGTGTTTTTATAAATATCATAGGTAAGTATAGAACGAATAAACTAAAATTTTAGATTAAAAATTCTTAGGGGGGGGGAATCTAAAAAGCCCCCATTTTAAGAATGAGCGACTGTAATTTATTACTAAATAATATCCCTGAATCCGTGAGGTCACTACGGCACAGGACGCAAGCTATTGATTCATCACGG